>NZ_JAYKTT020000024.1:0-221867 GCF_038404745.2 Chlorogloeopsis sp. ULAP02
AGGGGCGCTTTTTATTTTCACGTAAAGCCTGAGGCTACACATAGATGCCCTTTAGAGTGTTGGCTAGTTTGAAATAAGTTATATTTTTTTGTCAAAATCAAGCAAAAATTCTCCTCTTTAGTTCAATATTGAAAAAAACAATAGGCTGTGTTCATCCCTGGAGAAAATAGTGATGAGCTTCTTTAACAAGCTAGAGGCGGCAATCGCCCATAACCAGAGCTTTTTGTTTGTGGGACTTGACCCTAATCCAGAGATGATGCCTAGCCACTACAACAGTCGAGAAGATGACATCATCCAAGGCTTAAGTGACTGGCTCCAATTTGCGATCGCACAAACAGCTGATCTTGTCTGTGCCTATAAGCCTACCCTTGGGTTTTATGAAGCACTAGGTGCGCCAGGGATAGAACTCTTGCAACAAACACTTGCAGCAATCCCATCTCACATCCCAGTCATTTTAGATGCCAAACATAGTGACTTGAACACTAGTACTCTCTTTGCCCGGTTGGTGTTTGAACAGTGGCAGGTAGATGCTATTACCCTTAATCCTTACGCCGGACAAGATCACATAGCCCCATTTTTGGTTTATCCCGGCAAAGCAGTTTTTGTTTTGTGTTGTACGTCTAATCCGGCAGCAGGTAAGTTGCAGAAATATCCAACATCAGATTCTCCGCTCTACTTACAAGTTGCCAAAGAAGCCAGAAATTGGGGTACTCCAGAGCAATTGGGATTAGAGGTTGGCACAATAGAGCCAGAAGTCTTAGCAAAAGTGCGAGCGATCGCTCCCGAAAGACTGATCATGGCTCGGAGCATCTGGCAAGAAAGCACCGACTTGAGTCAAATTTTGAGATCTGGACTGGATGCAAACAGCGAAGGTTTAATCATCCCCATTCCGCAAGATTGGTTAAGCCGTGAAGATCCAGCAGAGCTAATCCAATCTCTGCGTGCAGAAGTTAATCAAACCAGAAGCCAAATTACTTTCTCTGGCTCCACCTGCGATTTGTGGCTATCTAATGTTTGTACGTTGAACGGACACCCTCATTTAGACTTGATTTTGCAGCTCTACGACATCGGGTGCATTCTGTTTGGTAACTTTGTCCAAGCTTCGGGAGACACATTTCCTTATTACATTGATCTGCGCAAAATCATTTCCAATCCCCAAATCTTTCATAAAATTTTGAATGCTTATGCCGAAATTCTCAAAGAACTTAGCTTTGATCGAATTGCAGGTATTCCTTACGGCTCTTTACCAACTGCCACTGGGCTAGCACTACATCTAAATTACCCAATGATTTTTCCGCGTAAAGAAGTCAAAGCTCACGGAACACGACGAGTAATTGAAGGAAGCTATCAGCCAGGAGAAACAATTGTAGTCGTAGATGATATTTTGATCAGCGGTAAAAGCGCAATGGAAGGGGCAGAAAAAATCAAGTCTGTTGGCTTACACGTACAAGATATTGTAGTATTTCTGGATCATGAAAAAGGAGTTAAAGACAGATTGCGAGCTCATGGCTACCGAGCGCATTCAGTCCTGACAATTTCTGAGATTACACAAACGCTATACCAAACAGGTCGAATTAATGAGGAGCAATTTCAGATTCTAGCTCAAACTCATTAACAAATATTTTGGCTTACCCAAATGTACAAACTCTTAAGTAGCAACTGTCTCGAATGTTAAGTGATCGCACCTACCCATACCTTCATGAGTAAACAACTCGCTAACGCAAAGAACACGAAGATTTCTTCGTGTTCTGCATATATCTATGGTTTTTTCCACTAATACTGCGGCACTGACGGGTCGATTTCTTTACTCCAGGCAAGAATTCCACCCTTGACATTTGTACCGTCAATTCCCACTTGCTTGAGTATTCCTAACGCTTTGGCAGAGCGCATCCCCGATTTACAGTGGACAACCAAACGATGTCCGTTGAGAATTTCCTTGACTTTGGTAACACCTTCACCATTTTCAATATCTGGTAATGGCACTAATACTGAACCGGGAATTTTAGCAATTTCGTATTCATGTGGATTGCGCACATCTAACAGCACGAAATCATCAGCGTTGCTGTCCAACAACTGTTTTAATTCCTGTACTGTCATTTCAAGAATTTCCATCTGCTGTTTTTCTTCCTCTGCTTTCGCTTGGGGAATACCGCAAAATTGTTCATAATCTATCAATTTTTCAATCACCGGGCGGATCGGATTAGGACGCAACTTCAATTCGCGGAACGTCATTTCTAGAGCATTGTAAAGCAACAGCCGTCCGCTTAAAGTTGTACCTTTACCAAGGATGATTTTTACCGTTTCCGTTGCTTGGATCGTACCGATAATACCGCACAAAACACCTAGTACTCCACCTTCTGCACAAGAGGGAACCATTCCTGGTGGTGGAGGTTCGGGATACAAGTCACGATAATTTGGCCCGCCCTCGTAGTTAAATACTGTAGCTTGCCCTTCAAATCTGAAAATAGAACCGTAGACATTTGGTTTGTTCAACAACACGCAAGCATCATTAACGAGATACCGCGTAGGGAAATTATCAGTTCCATCCACGACAATATCATAAGGTCTGATGATATCCAGGGCGTTTTCCGATGAAAAGCGTGTTTCGTACAAATCAACCTGACAATAAGGGTTAATCTCCAAAATGCGATTCTTTGCTGATTCAATCTTGGGCTTTCCTACCCAAGAAGTACCGTGAATCACTTGGCGTTGCAGATTGGAAGCATCGACAATATCGAAATCAACAATACCGATGCGTCCGATACCCGCCGCCGCTAGATACAAAAGTAACGGCGAACCGAGTCCACCTGTTCCTATACATAGTACGCTGGCAGCTTTAAGGCGCTTTTGCCCTTCCACGCCGACTTCTGGCAAAATTAGGTGGCGGGAGTATCGTTCATAATCATCTTTTGTTAACTGGATTTCGTCCAGATTTGGATTCAGCATAGCAATTTGATGAGGAAGCGGGGACTTTTTATACTATCGAAAATTGGGAGACAGTGGGAAATCCTAGTAAAAAGTTTGCATTTTTAATTTTTTATTTTTAATTCTTCTTGTTGAAACTGGTGATTATCATCCAGATACCAACTGTTCATTTCACTAGTTTTACCTTTTTGTACAGAAACTATGATATACGAGTATTCCTGCCAAGCATACTCTCGGTCAAATTCTGAGGGAATCGCTGGATGGTCGTTATGAGAGTGATAGATACCTATTATATCGAGAGAGTGTTCCCGTGCTTGCTTTTGTGCTTGTAACATAATTTCGGGTGCGATCGCGTACCTGTGCCTCTTCCCATACACTATGTCTTCAGCTGGGAAATCTGTCGCTGCTTGTGTACCCCAAGCATTTTCTGTGGGCATAATTTCTACTACAGTCTTGCCACAATCATTTCGCTCACCAAAGACAATACCACAGCACTCTTCCGGGTAGGTTTTCTCAGCGTGGCTGCGAATAATTTGCCAGTCTTTTTCCCTAAGTCTAATCATGCTGCTAACAGCTAATGGCTAATAGCTAATAGCTAGTTATATCATCAACAGGTGGCGTTTTATGAGTCCCTTTTATAACACTTTGACTGCTCTGGGCAGTAGGCTTGTGTGTTATTTATAACTGGTGTGTTCATATCTTAATAACCGAATACCATCAAATTGTCAAAAATTAGCAATTAATTTTTGGTGATTAATAACCAAAAACTAATAACTAATAAATTACAATATTATTCAGCATAAAATGCAGCAATTATTTACTTATAATCGATACTGTACCACTATCTAAATCATAAAGAGCACTAACAATTTTTAATTTGTTTTGGTGAATAAGTTTAGCCAATGTAGTAGAGTTTTCCTGTAGTCTTTGAGCCTGATATTTAATATTAGCTATAACCGCATCACCCTGTAAATTTTCTGTAGTAGATTTTATTTTCTCTATAGCTGGTTTAATGTTCTCAACGATTAAACCCATTCTGCCAGAAACAGGTTGATCTTGAAGCGCAGTAGCGACTGCACCGCATCTTTTATGGCCTAAAACTACAATTACTTGAGAACCCAAGACATTTGTAGCGTATTCTAAACTGCCAATCGCTGACTCACTGGCTACATTTCCAGCGATTCGCACGACAAACAAATCTCCAAGTCCGCGATCAAAAACAATTTCGGCAGGAACTCTGGAATCTGCACAACCTAATATGGCAGCAAAAGGATATTGAGCTTGGGAAATCACTCGTATCCGTTCTAGAGTTTGGTCGGGATATTTACGCTTTTGCTGAACAAATCGCTGATTTCCATCCAACAATAGTTTTAGAGCTTCATCAGGACTGACTGGTTTGGGTTTGTTTGTAGTTGCATCAGCCAGGGTGGCTTCACGAGCGATCGCGCTCTTGGTGTCTTTTAAGATGCTGCAACCAGCCACACTAGACACAATACTAATACTTCCGACACCTGCCAGGTTCAAGAAATGACGACGTCCAACAAATCCATTAATTCGACTCATCAATCTCACTTAATAATTTGAATTTAGTTCTCCAAAGCTTCCACACTGGCCGGAAGATACCAACTTTAGAAAATCACAAGAGTAAGCTTTGAGACGATTTAAGAGTTATTTAATTTTTATTCCTTTAGAATGACGCCGATATGTATTAATCTAAGTAAAATCTTCTAAGTAACGCTACCTAAAGAAAATACCGTATATTTTAAACTTCTTGAATATTTCATTTTTTATTTGGAATTACTTTACAGAGAGAGGATTGTAATTAACTGTTATTAACGCCAAAATCGGGATAGAGAAAAACTCGCAAAACTCTTGAATACTGAAAATATACGGGTATATCAAGAAATAAATATCTAGGTGCGCATCTTCCAGCCCAAATATATTTATGTAATTGTCCATGATTCGACAATCTGCTTTTGGCATAGCTTTAAGTATGCTTGTCCTTGCCAGTGGATTCACAACCACCTATGCACCAGGTCACACTTCTACTAAGAAACGGTTTGCACATCAGGCGTTGTCACTTTCATCAGGTCAGTCCACAACCTCAGTAACTTTTAATACGGCTGATTTAGAAAAGTCAGTATTTGCCCGAATTAATCGATATCGGACTGCCAGGGGTTTGCCAAAACTGACTCTTAATGCAAACGTCACCAGACAGGCAAGGATTCACAGTTTTAATATGGCCAACGGTAAAGTTCCATTTAGCCATCAGGGATTTGAACGACGAGTTGGTGCGACGCGCATTCGCTACATAAGTGCAGCAGAAAATGTCGCTTTTAATCAAGGATATAGCGATCCTGCTGCCGAAGCTATTCATGGCTGGGTTCACAGTCCCGATCATTTAGTCAACATCAAAGGCAATTACAATCTCACTGGGATTGGTGTGGCTGTCAATAGCAAAGGGGAAGTTTACCTAACGCAAATTTTCTTGAGCAACAAATAGTCTCAAGTCAATTTGCCCATACATAGGGTTAGAGCCTGTTTTCAGACTAGCCTACATCCGTGCATGGCGCGTCTATGTATCGTTAAGGCGGTGCGTTGCGGTGAGTCTAGCTCTGTTGGTAGGGTTTACCTCTGCAGCACTGGTTCACCGCCGCACTTGGCTCTTCGTTGTAGTATCTGTAAAGTCAAAATACACAACTTCTATTGAAATTCACCCCTGCTAACAAATCACCCTGTTATGTTTATTTGTGTTTGCTGACTTATGTAAATACTGATTTTTTTGCACAATTAGAGAAGTGTTGTGTGGAAATTTTCTACTAACACTGGATTTATTTTGTAGCAATTCATGGAATCACAAAATTTTCAGGTTTGCGATCGCGATCTTAGCGAAGCTACCTTATCCCAGTATTTAGAAGCTGATGCGATCGCTGTTGATACGGAGACAATGGGACTAATACCGCAGCGCGATCGCTTGTGTTTGGTACAACTGTGTAACCACCAAGGACAAGTAACTGCTATCCGCATTACTAAAGGACAAACCGAAGCTCCAAATTTAAAAAAACTGTTAGAAGCGGCAAATGTCACAAAAATCTTTCACTTTGCACGTTTCGATCTTGCTGCTTTACGTTATCATCTTGGGATTCAAGTCAATCCCGTATTTTGTAGTAAGATTGCCAGTAAACTAGCACGTACCTACACTCAACGTCACGGTCTTAAAGACGTGGTACTAGAGTTAGAACAAGTAGAATTGGACAAAAGTGCTCAAAGTTCTGACTGGGGAAACGCAGCTAACTTAACCGAAGCCCAACTAAGTTATGCTGCCAATGATGTGCGCTACTTACTAAAAGTGCGAGAAAAATTGATAGAAATGCTCAAGCGAGAAGAACGCTGGGAATTAGCTCAAGAATGCTTTCGGTGTTTACCAACTATAGTCTGCTTGGATTTACTACAATTCAAGGATTTGTTTGAACACTAAATAAAAAAGTCAATAGTCTAGAGTATAAACCTTGTTGACTATTGACTAAAAATCTACACGTCTTTTTGTTGAGTTTCTATGTGTTCTTTAACTCTAGAGACAACATTATAGTCGCCAGCACCTGGAGGAGTTTGTGATTCGATAATACCTTCAGTAGGGCCACCAATAGCTTTCCATGCTGCTAAACCACCTCTGAGTTCAGATACATGTTCAAATCCAGCGCTTCTCAACTGTTGTGCAGCTTGAGCTGTATCTTGCTCATTGGCACCATAAACGTAGATGTCACGGCTTTTTGCTAAAGATGGTGTCGCCCGATCTACCAATTGATCTAATGGCATTGGCATTGCGCCCATAATGTGTCCTTCATTATAGGTATTGCGATCGCGCACATCAATAATTGTAAAAGCAGGTTCACCCCACTCTAAGCGAGACTTCAGGACATGCGCATCAGATTGTTGCTCAATGGGTGGTTGTGAGGGAATGATATTTTCTACTAATTTGTTATCCTTGATGTTATCTTTGATGTCATTCATAAATATTCCTCGTTCTCTCAAATTACAGCTTGCAAAAGCCTCTGAACGTCAACAAACTAAAAGAGGCGCTATTTTTACATCGCGTTTTTACCTCAAATTCGCCAACCACTTTTGCAAAATTATTATTGACTGACAAAAATGTACCCAACTCAACTCCTAAAATTTCTCTTTCTTGAGAGTGAAGCTAATTGATTTATATCTAATGGTAGAGTTGCTTATTTAAAAATATATTTACTAAGTTTTGTGTAAAAATTTTACCATCTTGCTAAAGGTTGATTGCTTGGTATCTCTTTGCTGTTATTGCTTAACTACCGAAGCGAATAGCGGGATTTCATGATCTATGATTATATTCAACCCCGCTCCAAAAGTGGAGAAACTACCTTTGAAAATCTTTGTTTAGCTTGTTGCTATTGCAATGAATTTAAAGCTGATTTAACCGAAGCTATAGATCCTTTATTACAGAGGACACAACACATCTATTTAATCCGCGTACACAGAAATGGTCTAAGCATTTTACTTGGAGTTCTGATGCTACAAAAACAGAAGGCGCTATTTGGGTACATTTTATTAACGAGTAGTTCTTAGTTATTCTGCGCGTCTCGTTTTTTTTGTAGTCTCACACTTGCCAACTCTGCTGCTAACTCGATCGCTGCTTTCATACTAGTAGCATCAGCAATTCCCTTACCTGCAATATCAAATGCTGTACCGTGATCCACAGAAGTACGAACAAAAGGAAGACCTATAGTAGTATTAACTGCTCGGTCAAACGCCATTAACTTCACCGGAATTAAGCCTTGGTCGTGGTAAAGTGCCAGGTAAGCATCCGCAGCTGTGGTTGAATTATCTCCACCATACCAAGCTCTACCTGGTTTAACCCACATTGTATCTGGGGGAATTGGCCCATCTAACTGCCAATTCGGGCGTCTTTGACGTTCTTGCTCTAGCCAAGGAATTAGCCAATCTTGTTCTTCTATTCCCAGTTGTCCCTGTTCACCACTATGGGGATTTAAGCCTGCGATCGCTATCCTTCCACTCTCAATGCCAAAATCTTTCTCCAAGCAATCCACCAACAAATCGAGTTTTTGCGCTATTAATTCTGTTGAGAGAACTTTAGGTACTTGACATAAAGCAATATGTGTGGTTGCAAGTAAGCACCGCAGCGTCCAGTCAGTATGAGGCGATCGCGCTACGAATAACATTCCAAACCTTTGCGCACCCGACTTTTCGGCTAAAAGTTCTGTTTGTCCTGGATAGTCGTACCCTGCTGCTTTCCATGCAGATTTGGCGATTGGAGCAGTGACTATTGCATCAAATTCACCTGAATTTGTGCGAGCGATCGCCCATTCCATATACTTAAAGCTCGCTGCACCACTAGCTGCGTTACCTACCCCGATCACAATCTCACTTTTAAGTTGTTCCTTTAGAGGAACATCAATGACTGACAAACTTTCTGGATTTGCCAAAGCTACTAAATTTCCATTCACAAGCACCTTTGTATAAATTTCTGATAATAAATCGCGGCTACCTACAACTGTTACATCAAAATTTTTACTCAACTCCGGATTAGCTAAGGCTTTCAAAATTACTTCTGGCCCAATTCCGGCTGGATCTCCCATAGTTAACGCTAGACGAGGGCGATGAGTTGATAGCAATATATCGTTCTTTTGATTGAATTGAGACATATAAACAAATTTTCAAAGCGGTCAAAAGTTAAAGGTTACAGTTTTCCCCTGTACTCTGTCACCTGTCACCTATCCCCTATTCCCTACATTTGTCACAATAGTTCACACTGGTCTAATCCTACAGCTATTCTAAAAGGCTCTGGTAGACTTAACTTAATTAAATAATTCGCAAAGGAGTATTACAGCAATGGGTGGCGAAATGTTCAATGCAGCTCTATTATCCTTCGGCTTAATCTTTGTGGGCTGGGGCTTAGGTGTATTGTTACTGAAAATTCAAGGTGTAGAAGAGTAATTTTTTCTTATACGCTCTTTGAGAACGAGAGCCAGTATAAGGTCTCTCGTTCTAACTCACATCTAAAATTAAGGATGTAAAATTTTGTTTGTTCATGCGATTCTGTTAAAATTTGATTCATAAAACTTTAAATTTTGTAACTAACCCTCATGACACTACTAATAGTCGGTGCTACTGGCACCCTGGGAAGACAAGTGGCTCGTCGTGCCATTGATGAGGGGTATAAAGTACGTTGTCTTGTCCGGAGTCCTAAGAAAGCCGCATTTCTCAAGGAATGGGGTGCGGAAGTTGTACCGGGAGATTTGTGCTACCCCCAGACACTACAAGCGGCGCTGGAAGGTGTAACCGCTGTCATCGACGCGGCAACATCTCGTCCTACTGATTCACTGAGTATCAGGCAAGTAGACTGGGATGGCAAGATATCTTTGATACAAGCATCTCTAGCTGCGGGTATAGAGCGTTTTATATTCTTTTCTATACTGAATGCCGATAAGTATCCAGAAGTACCATTGATGGAAATCAAGCGGTGTACTGAGCTATTTTTGGCAGAGTCTGGATTGAATTACACCATATTACAGTTGGCCGGTTTTATGCAAGGCTTAATTGGTCAATATGGCATTCCAATTTTGGAGGGGCAACCTGTTTGGGTAACGGGAGAATCTTCGCCCATTGCCTACATGGATACTCAAGATATTGCTAAATTTGCAGTTCGTGCTTTGAAGGTGCCAGAAACAGAAAAACAAACTTTTCCGGTAGTTGGTACTCGTGCTTGGAGCGCGGAGGAAATCATTAGCCTGTGCGAACGCTTATCTGGGAAAGAAGCCAGAGTGACGCGGATGCCCATCAACTTGCTGCGCACAATACGCCGGATGATGCGATTTTTTCAGTGGGGATGGAATGTAGCAGATAGACTGGCATTTACAGAAGTACTGGCAAGCGGTAAACCTCTAAATGCACCAATGGATGAAGTATACCAAGTTTTTGGATTCGACCCCAAAGACACTACAACCCTGGAAAGCTACCTACAAGAGTACTTTAACCGTATTATGAAGAAGCTCAGGGAATTGGACTACGAAAAAAATAAAAAGAAAAAGAAAAAGGAAAAAAGAACTCCATTTAAAAAAGTCAATAGTCAGTAGAGACACGAGATCTCGCGTCTGTACAATAGTCATTAGTCATCAGTGATTAGCAAAGGACAAATGACAAAAGACTAATGACTAAATTGTCAAAAATGTGCAAGGATTAACATAATAAAGAGCAGCACCGATAATATTGGAAATTTAAGCGTGCCGAAAGTAGGCATTATCTACAACGACGTTAAGCCGATAGCAGGTCGCGCTGCTATCGAATTAAAAGACAAGTTCACCGCTGCCGGTTGGGATGTGTGCATCACAACTGGTGTAGGCGGCATTTTGGGGTATTCTACCCCAGAAAGCCCCGTATGCCATACACCTATTGAAGGCTTAACACCCCCTGGTTTTGATTCTCAGACAAAGTTTGCGGTGGTGTTGGGAGGAGATGGCACAGTTTTGGCTGCGGCTCGTCTTGTTGCTCCCTGTGGCATTCCTATACTTACTGTAAATACAGGCCACATGGGGTTTTTGACAGAAACTTACCTCAATCAGCTGCCCCAAGCTGTAGAAGAACTACTAGCAGGCAAGTATGAAATTGAAGAGCGGGCAATGCTCGCTGTCAAAGTATTTCGAGGAGATTCTGCACTTTGGGAAGCTCTCTGCCTAAATGAAATGGTGTTGCATCGAGAACCATTAACCTCCATGTGCCATTTTGAAATTGCAGTAGGACGTCATGCTCCTGTCGATATTGCAGCAGATGGCGTGATTATTTCCACTCCTACTGGTTCTACTGCTTATTCTTTGAGTGCTGGTGGGCCAGTTGTAACCCCTGGTGTACCTGCATTACAACTAATTCCCATTTGCCCTCATTCCTTGGCTTCTAGAGCTTTAGTTTTTCCTGACACGGAGCCTGTCAATATTTATCCAGTCAATACTCCTCGGTTAGTGATGGTAGTAGATGGAAATGGCGGGTGTTATGTTTTACCAGAAGACCGAGTACGTATAGAGCGATCGCACTACACCACTAAATTCATTCGCCTCCAACCACCTGAATTCTTCAAAGTTTTGCGAGAAAAATTGGGTTGGGGCTTACCACACATTGCCAAGCCTACGTCGGTAGAATTACCGTAACTTTAAAAATCAGGGAGAAGTAATGGGTAATTCCAGGTAATGGAAATTGTCCTTAGCCCCAAATTACCCTTGCTCCCTTACACTTTCTGTCTAAATGGAGTAAGAGGAATCCCGGTACAACAAAGTTTACCGGGAAATGAATTACGATCAGTATAAAATCGACCGTTCGCGTCGCCTCTGGCGTTAGCGAGACATTTTTGAAAACTTAGACATGGTAAAATTAAAGAGCCAATACGCCTAGATGCGTTAAGTAAGGCAGGATTGGTGGCTCCCAGCAGACAACACGTGACCGACAAAGAGGAAGTACCTAATCAACAGGGGCGGCACAAGTGTAAAGAGGATGCAAGATACATATAAACAAATTTTGATTACCTGCTGCCAGGCAGTCAGTGGGTGTATAACAGATGCTTGTAGAGGGAATCTGGACGGGGTTTAAGGGCAGAGATGCCTCAAACTAGACAAACCCGATCAAACAAGAATCTCCCTTAAGGCTTCGCCTGTGAAGGTGAGAGTGTCAAAGAAATAAGCTAATCCGAAATGTTAACTAAATATTAAATTTACTGTAGCTGAAGTTTATATTGCTGAAGTTGATAGCTTAATGTTGTAAAAAATTTTAGAAAGCCCTAGAAAGCCATATATTCTTCACCAACAAATTACAATAGCCCCTCTAATTGATATAAATACTTCTCTACAGAATATTTCTGTACAATTGTCAAAATACTGGGTTTGCGGCACAAGCCATCTTTACCAGTGTCCTTACATATACAAAAATCTAAATTTCAGCAATGATATGACGCTTGCTCACAGCCCTTGTGTTTTAGTGATTGAAGGCGACGAAAACCTGGCAAATCAAATTGCTTTTGATTTGAAAGAAGCTGGTTATGAACCTCTAGTAGCTAGTGATGGAATGAGCGGATTGCAACAAGGCCGCGATCGCCAACCAGCTTTGGTGGTAATTGACCGAATGTTAACAGGAGAATCAGGGCTTTCGTTATGTAAAAATCTTAGAAATGTCGGTATGCGATCGCCTGTATTAGTCTTAATGGCACGTGATACAGTAGATGACCGTGTAGCCTGTCTAGAAGCAGGAGCCGATGATTACTTTCTTAAGCCTTACCGCTCAGAAAACTTTTTAAACTTAATTCGTCTCTACTTAAAACCCGACATTGATACCACAGAACAGTTACGATTTGGAGAACTAGTTTTAGATCTAGCAACCCGTCGTGCTATCCATAACGGACGGGCAATTGATTTAACAATGAAAGAATTTGAACTGCTTAAGTATTTAATGGAACATCCCCGTGAAGTTTTAACTCGTGAACAAATTTTAGAAAATGTATGGGGCTACGACTTTATGGGTGAATCGAATGTAATAGAAGTATACATTCGATATCTACGCTTAAAAATAGAAGATGAAGGTCAAAAACGCCTAATTCAAACAGTTCGGGGTGTAGGCTACGTGTTAAGAGAATCCTAAAATTAGGAGAGAACGTGGGGACAAGGAGAGTAATTGTACAGACGCTTCGGTTCCTTGCGTCTATACCCACTGTACGGGCAGGTTTAGAAAATAAATTATTGAGTTGGAACGACAATGTGATCAGCAAAATCTGCACGGCAGTCGCTATAACGCGCTTAAACCGCAAGGGTGCACTGGCTTCACAACGCACTGCCTCCCCTACTAACTACTAACCACTAACTATAATTTATGATCAGTTGGCACAGTTTATTCTCAATATTGCTAGGTGTAATCTTGATGGGGTGTTCTACTCCTACACCAGCAAAACCTCCTATTAATGCACCTGGTGCTCACACCTCAACACCATTAAAGTCTGAGCAATCACCACTGTTAACTAACTCCGGTCAACAACTACCTATTTCTGCTCGTGCCACTGTTCCCAACGGTACCATAATTGACTTAGAAGTAGCACAGACACCTGAACAACAAGCAATGGGTTTAATGTATCGACCAGCTTTACCTCAGAATCGAGGAATGTTATTTAAATTTTCTTCACCACAACCAGTCAGTTTCTGGATGAAAAATGTACCTGTTTCCTTAGATATGGTTTTTCTACGTCAAGGAAAGATCCAAAAAATTATTGCTGCTGTACCTCCTTGTACTGATGATCCCTGCCCCACCTATGGGCCGAGAACACAAATTGATCAGGTAATTGAATTACGTTCTGGTAGAGTCGCCGAATTAGGATTAAAAGAAGGCGATCATATAAAAATTAATTTCTTAACTCCCGGAATTTCACGGAAATAAGAAATATTTATTTAGTGGAATTAATGGGTATCAATGCTAACTTTATCTGTTCTTGATTTAAAAGTTACTAACTATATTAGTAATAACTCTATAGCTATAGTCTAAATTTAATACAA
Organism: Chlorogloeopsis sp. ULAP02; assembly: GCF_038404745.2. Lineage (NCBI taxonomy): Bacteria > Bacillati > Cyanobacteriota > Cyanophyceae > Nostocales > Chlorogloeopsidaceae > Chlorogloeopsis > Chlorogloeopsis sp. ULAP02. The sequence continues at coordinate 13,494 of NZ_JAYKTT020000024.1, forward strand.
TACTTAGCTATTTGAAGTGTTGATGTTTGTAAAGTTACATAAGTGTTTTAGTATTTGGTAACTAAAATCTATCATTTGGCATACGTGTAAAGATTGGCCAATAAGAGATTATGAAGCAATGGAATCCTTCTCGTTGCAGGTGTATTTAACCAAACGACTGAAGTAAAAAGGAATAATCCAAATTAACCAAATCTTTTGCTTGATATTTATACATAAAAGTATAAAAATAGCGCTAGAATAGGTACTTTCCATACTTATTCTGTAAAAGAATAGTAGATATATAAACCACGTACTCATTCAGTGACAGATTAAGTACTGGCTACACGTTACTCACACAAAGCGACTAAAAATATGACAATACACATCCACAGGGGGTGAATTACAAGTGTTACCATCTAACTACTCTCAGTTAATTCGTTTTTTACAAGAGGATTTGGCTATTTCTACCGCCTCTATAGACGTAGCTCTTCGCCATAGTCAGCAAGATCCTGGGCCTTTGCCAATGATTCTTTGGCAGTATGGATTAATTACTTTAGAACAATTAGAACAAATATATGATTGGCTAGAGACGGCAGCATAAGTATGAATACCTGTTTCAGGAGAAGTAGAATATGTGGGAAATACTCTGTCTTCTACCAAGACTGCTAAAGGAGGGTACTAAGTGTTGCAATCTTTACCTCTATTTTGTTAGACACAAGAAATTCAAAGAAAGAGTGGGTTGATGAATTAACCCGCTTTTTTAGTTTTGCGAATTGTGCAAACACTCTTGTTGCTACCGCTACACTTGCTCCTAGAGTGAAAGAATTTCAAGTTACGCTTAGATGAGGTTAATGCTAAAGAGCGATGTGGAGAAGGAAAATGCGATCGCTCATAGGAGTCTTGCACTAGTAAGCTAAAAAATTTGTAGAGTAGACACTTTGAAGCTTTTGTTACTGTTTTTTATTTTGCTGATGGGCAAGAAAAATTGTGTAATTACTTCTTCCTTCAGTTTGGCTTGCAATATCTGCGGCAACAATTGGTAACAATGGAAGCAAGACAGCATACTATCTGCCTGACATACTTTGCTACCGACCTGTAAGTTTTGTGTCGTCATAAGTCCTCACCACCATGTTTGTTTTTGTTTGGGCAGAAATGGCAATATCTCATGCTGTAAGAGTATCCAATTTGCCCACGAGCTTTTCAGTCGTTTTAAATATGGGTTTTGAGTTACATCAGGAATTACTCGTAACAAGCTTTGTAAGTTTTTTCATCCTGATTTGACCAGACTTAGCTAATAACTTTACATCCAATACTGATGACAAGTATTGTAAACCAATTTTTTACAAAGTCAAATTATTTTTTCAGTCAAGAATAATTATATTAGTAACTAAAATTACATTGAAATTATGTTATATCAATCTAAAATATAGATATAAAAGCTTTTAATAAAGACTATTCTTGGAACTTTTAAGTCATTATCACTGATTTTAGTAGAATTTGCATCTACTCATTTTGCTTAATTTGGATATGTATAAATAATTAAATTTATAGTTTTCGATATTACCAAAATTTATGTAATGTTTTTCTTATCTTTCCCTTATTTATTCTTTTTGATTAAACCCTCTGCAAGGAAACCAAAAAAATGCCTCTGTAATATAACTGCTTTTTTGTTTGTTTTTACGTATTAAATTACACCTTAATTTTTGAGAACTTATAATTTTAGTTGAAGAAAAAAAGAATATTCTATTTATATAAAAAAATATTAGAGATTTATTCAGTTTTATAGCTTTTCGTGCCAATAAAATCTTGATTTTGCTCAAATAAAACATTTTATGAGTTTTATCTCATATGCTTTAAATACGTATTTAAAGTGATATTTTAACTAATTCTTATATGAGAAGGTTTGTTTCATATTTTTTACATACAAAAAAATGCTTAAGCTGATATACTCGTTAGAAGCAAATTACGTGACAGTGCGCACGTATACAGGTTTGCGTCCGAATCCCTAGATTTCGCAAGTGTCTATTTTCCTATGAAGATACTTGTTTGTCTTTGCTGAATTATGAATAAAGCAAAGTAGCAAACCGCTCCTGAATGTATGGAAATTGAAAATTAGTGAAATTCCCATACTATTCAACGTTCTGCATTAAAAAAATTTCCCATTCTGGTATTAGGATATGGAATATTTTGTAGAACGCCTTTGTAAATATGACGGGTCAAGGTTTGATGAGTAATAGTTATAAGAGTTCAGTTTTTCCCAAGCAAAGGTCTCTAACCAATAACACACTAAGAGGTAGAGACATCGCCGAGGTATCTACATACTTACATCATCTTCCTTTTAAGTCACAAGGACTTGATCCAAGTGCTATAGTTACAGCAAAATCCGTAGATTCTGAATAAAGCTTATTTCCAATAAGCTCTTACAACTCTCACTCAACCCTCTTCAAGTTTGCTTCTACTAAAAGTTGCAGCAGAATTTTTATTTATCCCTATTGTTATCTCTGCTGAGTTTATGTGAACAAATCTTTATGAGGACGCATGGATGGCATTAAATAACACGACATTCCAACAACAGATTCTTGACTCACTGACAAAGAACCAACTAAGAATGATTTTCTATCAATGACAGCAAATGCCAATCTGAACTGTGCTGCCACAATATATGCTCAACAGATTTCAAAGGCGTAGTGTTTGGAATCTACAAGCTCAGATGGCTTAAAGGTTGCTGGTAATTTGATGACGAGCTGTTATCTATAGCAGTTCTCATTAGCCATGCATTACACATTGACTCCATCCTGCACGCAGGAATGAAAGCTTGAGTTTAAGTCTTTCATTGGGATGGTGTTGCGACTGCATTGCAATGAAGTGAGAAGCACCATAAATCAGAGGTTTATTTTTTGTCTGCAAGTATCTTCCAAGACTTCATTGATGAACGCTTGCTTTTCTTTTCAAGCGTGTGAGTGAGTCAATCAAAATCTTCCTTTACATATACCAATCCAAAAGGCTGAGGTTCTCCTTCAGCTACCTATGTCAGTCACCAAGGGTATCTGACAACTGACGTTACTCCAAGGGAGAAACTATTGTGATGAATTTAGGCACTAATCCGATAAAGGTAAGCGTTGCTAAAAAATTGAGACAGCCCCTTCCCAAGTTTGCGCTGAAATTTGCATTGAGCTTGACTTTGATACTTTTATTAGGTTTTTTTCAATCAAGTAAGTTATTAGCCGCTTCCGGTTCGAGCGATTTTCGTGTGCGCTCAAGCAGTGAACAGCCTGTGTCAGCAAGTGATGGTGTCGGTGCGTTTCGTACTTTGTGCGATTTTTCTCACATGAATAACGACGATGCGATTGTTTTTCCTGGGCAATCTGGCAAATCACATTCACATACCTATTTTGGAAATACCCAAGCCAATGCCTATTCCACCTATGACAGCTTAAAAAGCAGTGGTAACTCCACATGTAGAGGAGGTTCTGCTAATCGTACTGCCTACTGGGTACCAACAGTTTTTGATAAGCAAGGTCAAGCAATCAAACCTGTGGAGAGCCACTTCTATTACAAGTCAGGGTATTTTGGAATCTCAGCCTCTGAGATTAATGAAATTCCTGATGGACTAAAAATGGTTGTAGGAAATGCTCAAGCAACAAGTTCTCAGAATACTGATGTGATGTATTGGGGATGTTGGAATCGATATGTTGGTAAGTCTGGCTCCATTCAAAAATGTGACGTAGGTGACTTTGTAGTTATGAATATTGATTTCCCACAGTGTTGGGATGGTGCAAATCTTGATTCGTCTGATCATAAGAGTCATGTTGTTTTCCCTGTAAATGGATCTTGTCCATCAACGCATTCAGTTGCGATACCCAACATTACGATGAAAGTTCTTTATTCTGTTCCAGGAGATGGTGATGTTTCTGGATGGAGACTTTCTTCTGACTCCTATGGCACCGATAAGCCAGGTGGCTATTCAATTCACGCAGACTGGTTCGACGGTTGGGATCCGCAAATCAAGGAAGCTTGGACAAATAATTGTGTCAAAAAAGGAATTGATTGTCATTCCAACTTGCTTGGAGATGGACGCGAGCTTTACTAGATGAGTCTAGAACGCCTGGAAAATAATATTTTCAGAATTCAGGTTACCAAGTTTAACATCCCTGCAATCTGCTCAACTCTCTCAAGATTGTTCTTTACCCATAGCTTGCATGTCTTACAAATACTGAGTTTCTTCATTCAGTCATGTAAGTTATCAGGGAAGCTTATCTATCAGCTGCATTCAGGTTCACACTTCAATTCAATTACTTATGACAAGATCCAAAGTTGGGGTTGAGATAACTTTTCCGTAGGGTGTGGCTCTTGTTGAAGTTGGCATAGTTTACATCAAGTCTCCTACAAACAGTCTGGAGAAGTCAGTCTACAAGCTCTCGTTACCAAGGTGAACCTGGCAACGAGAACTAGTCTCATGGGTGAAATCTTTGCCCAAATGAACAGATGCAGGGATGATATCTTCGTGGTGAAAGTGTTGTGGCAAGTTTGAGATCACAAGGCGATCGCACTTGGCAGTCACGAATAACTGTGTGATCGCCCCATGAGTCAGTATGATGATTTCAATCTTGTGCAAGTTTTTGGTACTTAATGACAGATAAATAGAAGGTAGAAGATAGTAGGGAAAAAGCTTATCCTATCTAGTTTTTGGCGATAAGCATTTTACGTTTAATTATGTCCACCTACTTAAGTGCCGTTTGTATTTCATCTGTTATTACCAAGTACCACTTCTACTGCCTTTTCTATAATTAATCTGGTGAGGCAGCATGACCAGCATTAAGATGATTGAGTGACCAACGATGATCTATAGGTACAGAGGAACCTTGACAAACTTGCTCTAGATGCTTTTGCTGAACAGCAGCTTTCCGGAGGGTAATAATGAGTTGATTAACTTGATGTCGCAGATCCGGATTTTTACTAACTGCTAACATTGTTTGTCTTTCCAACAGTTGCAGTATGAGTTCATAGTGGACAGGCGAGGGCAGAGGAATTTGCTCCATGAAATTGGTGTGAAATTATATATTTTAGATTTTGAAATCTGGGCTTATTTATTAATAAGTAAATTGTGACATAGACACTCAATAACTAGTTAAAGCTCAGATCTGCTTATTAGTGAAGATTTGACAAAGAGGTTAGCGATCGCTAATTTTGGATCTGGTGATTTTACTAAAGACTCACCGATCAGTACAGCAGATGCACCTGCATTTTCTACCACATCTAAGTCATCTGGGGTGTGTATTCCCGATTCACTTACAACTAAAATATTCCGTTCCTGTAATTCTTTACCTCTTGCTGTTAAAAGCTCGCAAGTTGTGTGTAAGTCAACGGAGAAAGTTTCGAGGTTACGATTATTAATACCTACTAAAGATACACCATCTAAAGCTAATACACGGTCAAGTTCTTCAAGGGTATGGACTTCAATCAAAGTTGCCATTTTTAAGGTGTTAGCAATTTTGACAAAGTATTGCAAATCTTGATCACTGAGAATAGCTGCTATTAGAAGTACCGCATCTGCACCTCGAACCCGTGCCAAATACATTTGATAAGGATAGATGATAAATTCCTTACACAACAACGGCAAATCTACGGCAGCACGGATGTTGGTTAGATTATCAAAACTGCCATGAAAAAACTTTTCATCCGTCAGTACTGAAAGACAACTAGCACCACCTTGTTGGTATTGAAGGGCGATCGCTACTGGATCGAAATCTTGTCGTAAAACGCCTTTGCTGGGTGAAGCTTTTTTAACTTCAGCAATCAATGCTGGTTTTGTGTTTCCTTGTCGTAATGCTGCCACAAAATCACGGGTTGGGGATGCGCTGAGGGCTTGTTTTTGCAACTCCTGTAAAGGCTGCTTTTGCCGCATTTGCTCAACTTCTTCTTCTTTGTGCCAAACAATTTTTTCCAAAATATTTCTTGGTTCAGCATCAGGTAAAGCAACTTGATATCTCAAATAAGAAACAGCAACAGATGGATTGGGTGCGTGGCGACGAATTTGCATAAAAGTTATGAAGGATAAAGTATGTAGAGGCCGTAGACGCGTAGCGGCTTGCCGCAGACCAGGGCGGCTTCCCGTAGGGTAGGATGAAGGATAAAGTCTAAAATTTCAGTCTTTAAACTTCATCCTTTAACCTTTTAAGAAGCTGCCCGTTTATAAGCTTCATCCAGTACTTCTGAAAGTGTTGGGTGGGCATGAACTAAATGAGCGAGGGTATGAACGGACTGACGATTAGCGATCGCGGCTGAGGCTTCGTGAATTAAGTCTGAGGCGTGTATGCCAATAATATGAACTCCCAGAACTTCGCCTGTATCCTTGCGATAAATAACCTTAGCCATCCCATCAGCTTCACCTTCTGCCAAGGCTTTAGAATTACCTTTGAAGTAACTTTTTGCTACCCCAACTTCAAATCCTTCAGCTGTTCCTTTTTCCTTCGCTTGTGCTTCTGTAATGCCCACATAACTAATTTCCGGATGAGTAAACGCTGCTGCTGGAATGCTGCGATAATCTACTTCTTTGTATCTGCCACAGATATTTTCCACAGCGACGATTCCTTGGGCTGAGGCGGCGTGTGCCAGCATCATTTTGCCAGTAGAATCACCTATTGCCCACAAATGTGGCACTGATTCACCCGCACTCAAAACGGCCATAGTGTCATTGACTGGAATAAAATTGCGGCGATCAAGTTCTACACCGACGGATTCTAAACCAAGGTTTTGAGTAGCAGGTATGCGTCCTGTGGCTACCAGGCAAGCATCTACTTCCAGTGTGTCTACATATTCTTTGGTATTAAAGTCGGCTAATTCAATCACTACTGGCGAACCAGGAATCACTTTCTTGGCGTAAATTCCCACATAAGTTTCAATATCGCGGGGGGTAATTAGCACCCGTTCAGCAAGTTTGGCAATATCGCGATCAAATCCCGGCATTAATTGATCTAAGGCTTCGATCATAGTGATTTCACAGCCCAGCGCCGAGTAAACATCAGAAAATTCTAAGCCAATGTAACCACTGCCAATAATTGCTACCCAATCTGGTAACCATTCCAACTTTACGCCTTGGTCGCTGGTAAAAACTGTTTTGCCGTCTACTTCAATACCAGGAGGAACAAAAGGAACGGAACCGGGGGCAAGAATAATATCTTTAGCAGTTATAGTTTTCTCGCCACCGTCGGTTACAACTCCAACCTTTTGGACGCCTGCAATTTTACCCCAACCCTGGATGATATCAACTCCTAAGCGTTTGAGGCTGTTAGTTAAATCTCCTTGAATTTTGGCGACAAGATTGTTAGCATGCTCGGCGATCGCCTGACGATCAAACTGTACGCTGCCCAATTGAATTCCTAGCGCCTTCAGATGGTGGGCATTTTTTAATTCCCGCACACGTCCTGAAGCTGCCAGCAAAGCTTTGGATGGAATGCAGCCTCGGTTAACGCAGGTTCCTCCCATATCTGCTGCTTCAACAATAGCTGTCTTCAAACCGCAGCTAACGGCGTGCAAGGCAGCTCCGTGTCCACCCACTCCAGCGCCGATAATAACTAAATCGTAATCAAATCCTTGACTCACGTTTGTTTCCCCGCGTGCTTTGCCCTATTTATTCTTAAACTGACCAAGCAATCAGTGCAAGTCCCCTTAATTTTAAGGTTTTGCTAAATCAAATTTATTATTTAAGCTACCAGGGAAGTCAAATGCTACGCCCACAAGGGATGTAGCTTCCGGCGCCAAACCTAGTATTATAGTTGATACCTTTTGTCACTAGCTCATTAGGTATAGATTCTAAATTTTCCATTAGTACTGGTAGCTGTTAGTACCCTCCTTAAAAGGAGTACTGCATTCAATTCTAATACCAACGCTGACTTTGAAACCTCTGTTCTAAATTTGGCAAAGTTTCTGCAAATATTTCCTTTGCCAATTGATGTTTTTTTGCCAGTTCATTTAAATCTCTGATTGAATAAAGAGCATCTACACACGCTACAACTTCGGGCGGAAAATCACGGCTAAAATATTTAAGGAGCATAAAGTCGTATCGATATGGTCGGTATACCATGCCCAAAAGTTCTACTAAAGGATTGAGCGTGTAATTGTGATATCTAGTAACAGCTTCCGCAAAGTGTCCACGCAAAATCTCTTTTTGCACAAATAATTGTCTAAAACCAAAAGTCGTTTTTAAACAGATAAATCTCTCTTTCATTTTTGCAAAATGCTCTTTTGTATCCAAATGCATTGGAACAACTAGATTAGCTTTATCAAAAGCAATTACTGGATTACCATGCCGTTCTATATCTAAAAAATCATTGTGGCTACTGCGCTTCATGACAGCAAAGTCTATTACCAAAAAAGGACTAACACCAGCTAATTGGTAAAAACATTGTGAATGACCATGCCATGTAGGTTCAGGCACTCTATACTTTAGGCTAATTGCTGAAATAGATTGCAAAGCTGCTTCAACAATTTTGAATGTTTCTTCAACATAATTGTCTTCAACAATCACTTCAATATCAATATCAGACCACTCATCTGTATATCCATGTGCGGCTGAACCCCCTTGCCAGAAAGCTAGAGCAAAATCTTTTGGCTGTAATGCCGTAATGATTGTTTGTAAAATTGTGTCTCTCATCGTGAATTGAAAAAGCAGCAGGTCAGATATGAAAAACTTTTTATGGGAGGACATTAGCCCTCAGATTTTTAATCTGAAGGCGTTAATTTTAAACAGCAATAGGTTTATTTACACCTTTCACCTGGGTGTTGCCACCATCCGCATTCCACTGGGTGCGGCTAATGTTAAACCACGCCGTACAGGACGCACAGAGCGTTTGTGAACTAAGGACACTTCAAAGCTAGATAAAATTGTCGCTAATACTAGTTTCATTTCATACATAGCAAATGCCATACCAATACAGCGGCGATTTCCGCCACCAAAGGGTAAAAATTCATAAGGGGAAAATTGCCGTTCTAAAAACCGTTCTGGTTGAAATTGTTGGGGCTGTGGATAGACTTCTTCACGATGGTGGGCTAAGTAAATATTGGGGGCAATTACTGTACCCGGTGGCAGTTTGTAACCCATAATTTCTATAGGGGATTTCACCACCCTAAAGAAAGCACTCATAATAATTGGGTAGATGCGTAGAGTTTCTTGGCAAACTGCTGTCAGGTAGGGCAATTTAGCGATCGCATTCGGATTTTGCCTATCATTTAGTGTCTCTAGTTCTCCTAGCAATTGTTCCCGTACTTCTGGTAAATAGGCAACCCAGTAAAATGCCCAAGTTAATGCGGAAGCAGTAGTTTCATGTCCCGCTGTGAGCAAAGTCATTAGTTCATCGCGTAATTCTTCGTCTGACATTGTTTGCCCGCTGTCATCAGGTGCAGACATCATTAAAGTGAGAATATCTTGGCGATTTTGCCCAGATTCTGCCCTACGTTCTCGAATTAAAGCATAAATTAATTCATCAATTTGTTGCCTTAGCTTGAGCATTCGTCCCCACAGACTCCAAGTACCGAAATCTGTTTGCAGAAAACTGAAAAAGAAGCTAGCGGACATTAAGGGGGAACCAATTAACTCCAGCAAAGAAGTAATTAATTGCCGCAGTTGTTCTAAACGCTGCCCCTCATCTAAGCCAAACACTACCCTTAAAATCACGCGGAGGGTGACTTCTTGGATTGAGACACGGATATTGAAAGGTTTGCCAATCTGCCATTCATGACTGACTTGCTGGGCTATTCCACAGATTGTTTCGCCATAAGCACGCATACGCTCGCCATGAAAAGAAGGCGCTAATAATTGGCGTTGACGCTGATGACGCTCTCCATCCAGTAAAATCAGAGAATAATCGCCAACTAAAAATCGCAAAATTCGGTTTCCTCTGCCAACTTCAAAATGGCTCGGATCTGCGGTAAAAATTTGCTCTAATGCTTGAGGATGACTGAAGTAGACAAGAGCATTCTCTTGACGAGCTCCCCAAATAGTGAAAGCATCTCCGTAGGTTTTGGCAAAATCTTCGACATATTGCAACGGCTGCACAAGCAATTTTATCCGCCGCAAAAACATTGGCATATTGGGGCCATCAGGAAAGCTATTAATTGCTGTCATAGTCGCTCATATCTTCAGCGCTTCTGAATTATTCTATTGTGACGATTTCCTATATTCTTGGTGTCACATAACGCGGTATATTCGGTGAAGTCAGCGTCGGAAGTAATCTGTGCCAAGAATTATCGCTATCCTCAATGGCAAAGGTGGAGTTGGTAAAACAACTACCGCAGTCAATCTGGCTGCTATTTTTGCAGAAGAAAAAAAGGTACTTCTGGTAGATGCAGATGTTCAAGGTTCTGCTAATTGGTGGTTTGGGCGCAATCCAAAAGCTATGGGATTTGACTTATCTCAAATTACAGATCCCAAACTTTTAGCTGATTTGCGTAAGATAGAAGGATACAGTTTAGTGGTGGTCGATACGCCTCCAGCATTACACTCTCAAGCATTGGCGGCAGTAGTAGCGATCGCAGATTATTTAGTTTTGCCCACACCGCCAACACCAATGGATTTAGCTGTATTAATCGACACTGTAACAGAAGCAGTAACTCCTGCGGGAATTCCCCATCGGGTGCTTCTTACAAAAGTAGATACGCGGAGTTTAGGGGAAGCACTAGAAGCACAAAATACGCTTATGCAACTAGGAATTCCCGCTTGTAATGCCTTTATCCGTGCTTACAAAGCTCACGAACGAGCAGTGCTAGAAGGTGTGGCAATTACTCAATGGCGAGGGAAAAATGCACGGGAGGCACAGTCAGACTATCGCCGCGTGGCTGATGAATTACAACGTGATTGGAGGAAATAGAGATCATGCCCAGGAAACGTCCATCTGTATCCGACGTGCTACAAGAAAAAGCACAAAATCTTCCTTCACCAGAAGGTGAAACTGTGATTGATGTTGCTGCCCAAGAAATTAAGGACGAAAGTCCTTCTACAACAGAAGCACCATCTACCCAACCAGAAGATAAAGTGACATCTACATCTAAGCATTCAAACTTAGATACAGCGGATGTAGAAGCTACTGTCAAACAACTGCAAGTAAATTTAGAAAAAGCACAGGAACAAGCACGCCATAAAGAAGAAGCACTACAACAGCAAATTAGTGAATTACAGTCAGCTTTATCTGAAAAAACAGCATTAGAAAAAGCACAAAAACAAGCACTTCAAAAAGAAGAAGCACTACAACAGCAAATTAGTGAATTACAGTCAGCTTTATCTGAAAAAACAGCATTAACAGAGCGTTTCTCCAAAGAACTTTACGAAGCCAAACAAGCGGCTGTGCAACTTGCAGAAGCTAATTCTAGACTCACAGAAGAAATTAATACTTTGAAACAAGAAAAAGAAAACCAGAGCAAGAAGAAAAAGGAGAAAGAAAGTATTGCACCAATTACCTACAGAAAATCCTATCGCCATTTAGAAAAGTTGCCGTTGACTCAACCCCAAGAATCTGCTGATAATTCTTCTCAAATGTGGCTACTTGATTAATCATGAATAATTTTAGATTTTTGATTTCGCTGATCTAAAATCTAAAATTTCTTGATTAACTAGATTCAAATTAAACCATCATTGCCATAGTTAACAAACATAATCTGTCAATTTTCTCATGTACAACTTTTTGCCATACGCTTACTTCCAAAACAAATTTGTTCCTTTTGCAGAAGCAACACTTTCTATTGCTACTCATGCTTTGCACTATGGAACTGGTGCTTTTGGTGGATTACGCGGTATTCCTGATCCGCAAGAGCCTGCACAAATTTTGTTATTTAGATTAGATCGTCACTGTCAAAGATTAAGTCAAAGTGCTAAGTTCTTACAGTACAACTTACCACCTGAAAAAATTAAAGAAACTATAGTTGATTTCGTTAAAAAAAATCAGCCAAGTACTTCTTTCTATATTAGACCTTTTATATTTACTTCTGATTTAGGTATTGCTCCCAGACTACATAATATTGAGAAAAGTTTTGCTATTTATGGATTAGAGCTAGGCGATTATTTATCTCCAGAAGGAGTTAGTTGTCGTATCAGTTCGTGGTGTAGACAAGAAGATGCTAGTTTTCCGCTCCGTGGGAAAATTAGTGGAGCTTATATTACTTCCTCTCTTGCTAAAACAGAAGCTGTTGAATCTGGTTTTGATGAGGCAATTTTAATGAATTCTCAGGGGAAAGTAAGCGAAGCCTCTGGTATGAATATTTTTATTGTTAGGAACGGGAGAATAATTACCCCTGGTTTTGAACACGATATTCTTGAAGGAATTACTAGAGATAGTGTGTTAACAATTGCTCAAGATTTAGGTATTCCTATTCAAGAAAGAGCTGTAGACAAATCTGAGCTTTTGATTGCAGATGAAGTATTTCTTAGTGGCACAGCAGCTAAAGTCGTTCCCGTGAAAAGAATTGAAAATTATCACCTACCAGAATATCGACCAATTACTGAAAAACTCAGAGAAAAGCTGACAGCAATTACAGAAAATCGAGAACCTCATTACCGCGATTGGGTATTTCCAATTTCTATATAATTATCGATTATTGATTAATATCATAATATTTCAGAACTCCGACTTTTTAGAGAAGTTTGGGTTCTGTGTTTTTAGTTTATTTGTGCTAACTTAGCTGACTAAATTCTAAAATATGTTGGGCAGTAAGTTGTGGTTGTTCTAAGTGAGGAACATGACCACTATTTTGAATCCAGATAAGTTTACTATTAGGAATTGCTCTTTTAAACCGCTTGGCATCAACAGTCCCCAAAATATTATCGGAATCTCCCCACAAAATCAGCGTTGATTGCCGAATTTCTCCTAGTTTCTTAAATCTAAAAGCAGTGTAACCTCCACTTTTTGTGAATGCAATTACAGCTTTATTCCAGTTAGAGCATTCTAGGTGTAATCCTGCACATAATAGAGCATCTAAAGAAGCAAGACTTTTATTTTTAAATGTAGACTGAATGATACTTTGGCGTACCTTGGTACTGCGTAAAAACTGAGATGCTAAATAATCCAACGGCGGAAACATGAATTTACTCAACAGTGAACCGCTTGCCAATCCTGCACTGTCAATTAATACCAATTTTTTTACTATTTCTGGATAAGTGAGGGTAAAATCAATTGCTGCTGCTCCCCCCATCGAAGCTCCTACCAAGATCACTGGTTGCTTAATCAGAGTTTTCCAAAAATAATAAAGATGAGTTTTGATATCAGTAATTCCAAATTTTATACCTATTGGTCTATCTGTAAATCCAAAACCCAATAAATCTACTGCCCAAGTTTCATTATGTTCTGCTAAAAGTGGCAAGAGGTGACGGTATTCTAAAACGGAACTGTCAAAGCCGTGAATTAGTAAAAAAGGTGTACTGCCACTACCTTTATGTACATAAGTAGTGAGTATAGATTGAGAACTTAAAGGAGTAGCAATAGCAATCTGTTCTATGCTTTGAGCCAGAGCAATAGAAGTAGATTCTGTGAGTTGTTGAACTGCGGTTGGGATAAAACTAGGAAACATAGGTTTTAGCAATTTTCGCAGATGTCTCCTGCTTGCATTTTTAAGCAAAACAGGAGATAAAAGCGAAGTCAAATGTTGAATTCAAAATACTGTTGTCTCTTGAATTAATGTATCACCAAGTTTCTGTGTTGTGCTTGGATGAACAATTTACAGCACAAGTATCTGGTAAAAGAAAATTTTTCTATGTATCAAAATCGGCTGTGAAGCCGCGTACAATAAATAACACCTCTTCCTGAACTTAGGAGCTAATGCCATGCCATTGGCAGTTGGAGTAATAGAAACTTTAGGTTTTCCCCCTGTACTAGCAGCGGCAGATGCAATGGTAAAATCTGCCGAAGTTACTCTTGTGTATTATGGTTTAGCAGAAAGCGCTCGTTTTCTGGTTGCTGTGCGGGGGCAGGTTGCAGAAGTAAGAAGAGCTGTTGAGGCAGGTATAGAAGCCTGTGAGCAAGCTCAAGGAGAGGGTGGGCAGCTCGTCACTCACTACATTGTTCCTAATCCACCGGAGAATGTAGAAAGTGTTCTACCCATCCATTTCACTAAAAAATCTGAACCGTTCCGCATCTTCTGACACCAGTCTTATTTGCCTTTGTCTTAATTACTTTGTTGAAAAGTAAATGATGATGGACATATATGAAATGTGTAGGAACCTTCGTACAATTAACTTGGTAGCGCCACATACTTTTACTGACATATAGGAGATAACCAATGCCACTACAGGCAGTTGGATCAATTGAAACTAAGGGTTTTCCTGCCGTGTTAGCGGCAGCAGATGCGATGGTGAAAGCCGGTCGAGTCACCCTCGTAGGTTATATAAGAGCTGGTAGTGCTCGTTTTACAGTGAATGTGCGGGGTGATGTTCAAGAGGTAAAAACAGCTGTAGCGGCTGGTATAGAAGCTGTGGAACAGGTTTATGGTGGTGTCCTAGAAACCTGGGTAATTATTCCTCGTCCCCATGAGAATGTTGAAGCTGTTCTGCCTATAGGTTATTCAGAGGAAGTTGAACAGTACAGACAAGCTGTAGAAAATCCTATACTACCTAGATCAAATAGTCGCTGATTTTTATTTAGTCAATAGTTTCATGGAGAAGTTCGCCAGTTTTAGTGACGGGAGAATCTCGCATAATTTCTGGTAGTCTCAATAGCTTTGGCGGTTTCCTTTTTGGAACCCGCCTTTGAGGAGAGACGTAAAAGCCGCTCCAGAAAATTTATAAGTTTTTTAGATGAGTTTTCAGTAGGTCGGTACAAATAATATTAAATCTTTGAGGTTGTTAACAGTCAATAGTAAGTGTTTCAGATATTTTACATTCCTTAATTTAGTTGCTTTTATTTTCGCTTCTCTGCTTATAGGTTTTACAAACAAAAATATTGAAACTACTGTTTTAATAAAATAAAAAATAGTTAAAAGTTTCTAATCTTTGCATACACAAGCTTGAACAATTTTGTCAATATATAAGTTCCAATGTTTTTGATAACTTTTAAATTTCTGTGTAACCTAATTACAAATTACACAACTTCTGTATTAGTATAGTAAATCCTACTACCAAAATTTACTGAGGGAACTCTAAAGGAGCGAGCTTTCAACAGGATAATAACGTCTATATTCTAGAAAACTATGTTCTCTGGCGCAGGCGGAAGAAAATGCTGGGTTTTTATAAAATTTGGGTAGCCGAAGAGAATTCCTAATATCGCTAGAGAATTGCTATTTCTAAATTAACAACATCAAATCTTAGTTTACAAAAGTTAAAATTAGACTTTGGCAAGGAAAATTGCTCTGAAACTGTAAAAAGCGGGGATTCTGATTTTGAAAGTTTTTATGAAGATGCAAAAATTCCTGCATAAAACTAGCTAGTCAAAACGTAATAAAAGTGGAATCACTAGGATGTTCTTGATGGACATCATTAAAATTAAAGGCAACTGCCAGTCAATAAATATGAGTGGGATGATAATACATGGGGGTTGTGATGCAAACTTTAAAACAGGGTTTCGGGGAGCGCAATCTCACTATGGCTTCAGAAGCAGAAAAACTGGCACGATACTGGCGTCAGCATCTAGCTGCTGAATGTCCAGAGCAATCTGTGACAAACAGGGAAAGTATAATTTACTGGCTTTTAGGAAGTTTCCAAGGGCGATTGGAAGAGTTGAATCCTAAGGAGCTGGATATTAGCAAGCAAGCAATGGAATATCGTTGGAGAATTTTACACCAACGCTACTTGGGAAAAGGGCGAGAAGCTGCTTACCGTAATTTAATTACTCGCTTGGGAAGTATAGTCACGTTACGGCACAAGATCCAGACATGGATTGCCCTCAGCCGCGATCGCCAACGGACAGTATTGGATGTGCTGCAAGAAGTCATTCAAGAATTGTTACAAAGTGATAATTATATGCAACAGCAAATGGCTTGTATTTCGGAATTCACAACCGATCCGCGATTGCGAAATGCATTGCTATTTGCCAGTGTGGAAGAGTATTGTTTACGGCCAGTACGTAACCAACCACTCTTAGCTTATCGCTTTGTAAACTACCTGCGTCGGACTCAACGTGGTGGCTTAACCCAAGTACCGGGCAGCGATATGATTCGACTTGTTTCGGAAGAGATCCTCACAGATGATAATGAAAACCGTGTCAACTTGGTAGATGCAAGAGCAATCGCAGAATATCAAGAAGCACAAGAACTAGAGGAGCAACAGACACAGCGACAGACAGTTAAAGAGGAATTTGAAAAATATTTACAAGAAAATCTAGGGCAAGAAGCTGTAGAGTGGTTACGACTTTACCTGCAAGGGCAATCTCAAGATGCGATCGCCAAAAAATTAAATAAGCCAATTAAAGATGTATATAGGTTGCGTGAAAAAATTAGTTACCATGCTGTACGTGTTTTTGCCCTCAAAGACAAACCAGAACTAGTTGAAACCTGGTTAGGGACTTCTCTAGAAGAGCATAACTTAGGTTTATCACCAAACCAACTTCAGCAATTGGAGGAAAAATTAACCCCTATCGGGCGGCAAATTTTGCAATTGCGGCAAGCAGGTAACACAATTGAAGAAGTAGCCCAAAAACTAAAACTCAAAACTCATCAAGCTATGGGTGAATGGACTAAAGTCTATTTGGCAGCCCAAGCTTTAAGAACCCAAGAGTAACGTATCGGGAATTAATAGTTAGTGGTTAATTATTAGGAGGAGCGGGTTTTGCTGATCATCTTACCGTTCCAACTGATAATTTATCTTCTAAACCCTCCCGTACAGTGGTTAGTGGTTGTTTTCTCGTCTCTTTCTCTTCCACTTTCCTATTCTCTCTATCCTTCCCCAATCTTAAAACCAAAATTATACGTAGATTTTTGTAATTAATTTAACTTTTACTTCTACCATAGTGATCGCTGATTTACTGTCCATAAACTAAAAAGCAGAATAGGATATAGAGATATATTCAGCAATTTAAGCGTATGGTGTCTTCAGAGGGCAAACCAACAGATACAGAAGAATATCTTCAAACCGAGGTAGTATCAAATACTAATCTTGTAGAAGAACAAGAACTAGAGGATGAGCAAATATTTCCACTCATTGAAACTCTTTTATCTTTTGAAGCTTGTCTCTACCACCAAATCTTGCCCCTCAAAATTGAAGACAACTGCCTATGGCTGGGTATGGTAAATCAAGAAGATAGCGTGGCGCTAGATTATGTTCGTCGCATATTGTCTTATATCAATTGCAACTTACTAACTGTGGCGATTAGAGGTGATATTCACCGCAATGTACTCTCAGCTTTCCTCAACCACAAAAATACATTCCACTCAGCACAGCAGCGAGAGTGCAAACCTTGGGAGGCTTTAATCCCAAATCAGAACACAGTAGAGGCTGCCGAGCAAACTCTTTCATCAACAAACGTTAATTTACAACCAACTGGGCAGCCGACAAAAATTTTAGACGAGGTACTAACTACTCAAAGTACCTGCTCTCATGAGGATTCCCTCTTGGATGCTATAGGCGATCGCTTACTTGAAAATACTCTTGATTCCAACTCTTTCACCACACTCTCCAAAAACGAAATCAAGCAGGAAGAGTATTCTTTGGAATTAGCAAGCACAACTAATTTACTTGTGTTATCAGCACCAGATCCACAAGAGTTTAGCCCTGTAGAACATTTGCTAAGTCTACCATTTAAAAAATTGTTGGAAGAATTACTTGGAAGAGTTTTGGCTGGGGGAATTGGTAGGCTTTATTTGGAAAGACTTCCTTATGATGGCAAGATTCTTTGGAGCGAAAATGGAGTCTTGCAATCTGTGTTAGAGAAAGTGCCATTATCTGTTTTTCAAGGACTAATGAATGAATTAAAGCGATTTGGCTCCTTACCTGTCAGCAAACTGGAGGAACCAAAACAGATAGAGAAAGAATGTTTATATAAACAGGAACGTTTGCTATTGCGCTTGCGAGTCATGCTGGGAATGTACGGTGAAGAAGCAACCTTGCAAGTATTACGAGGAGCAGCACTAAAATTCTATCAACAACAGATGGTAACGCGTCTAAGTCGTGATGCCTTGAGTATTTCTCAACAACTTAGCTACAAATTGCATGAACTACAAGAAAGACTTCTTCTCAATCATAATATTAATTCTAGTCAGTTAGATACTTTTAATGTTCTCAATCAAACATTGTATAATTTGGAACAGCATATTAGAAAGCTAGAAATAGAAACATCCAAACCCTCGATAGATAGGTAAAAATTACATTAGTTAGTGGTTAATAGTTAATAGTTAGTAGTTGGTTTATTACTCTCTGTGTCCCCGTGTCCCCTTGCCTCTCCCTCCTCCACTCTCCTTTAAGTGAAACCGCTGATTTCGATGTCGTAATTATTGTGTTGTAATGTAACTCTAAACCTATGCACCTGAAAATCCTTGGTTGAATGTATGTAAAAATTTCAACTATAACTTCAACAATATTGCGGTAGTGAATACCTATATCACCCATATCAGTAAATTACTATTTTTACTTCCCAACCGTTTTTTAACAAATATTTCATGCACACAGAGGTTTTCAGCGAACTCTTCCCCTTGATGAGTACAGCCAATCCACAAACTTTGGAATGGTTGCTTTCTATAGCCGTAGAACACGAATATCCCACTGGAAGAGCCGTTTTGATGGAAGATGCCTGGGGTAATGCAGTTTACTTTGTAGTTTCTGGCTGGGTAAAAGTTCGGCGCACTGTCGGAGAAGGTTCTGTAGCCTTGGCTATTTTAAGTCGAGGTGATTTTTTTGGAGAAATGGCTATTTTGGATGAATCTCCTCGCTCAACAGATGTGATTGCTCTTTCTCCTGTTAAATTATTGAGCATTGCCAGAGAAAGATTTATTCAAATCTTGTTTAAAGATCCTCAATTACATCATCGGATGTTGCAGCTAATGGTGCGACGACTGCGGCACGCTAACGTTCGCTTGCAAATGCGCTCCAGCCCCCCAGCTGTCAAACTTGCCCATACTCTTGTAAGCTTGGGTGAAAACTACGCTCATCCAACAGCAAAGGGAAAAGAAATTTTTCATATTCCCTTTAAAGACTTAGCAGATGTGACAGAAATCGGAGTTGAAGAAACCACTAAAATCATGGAAAAACTACATGAAAAAGGTTGGATCAAAATTGACACCGTTAATCAGGCAATTTTTCTCGTCAATTTCCGACAATTAATGAATTTGGCTGGTAAAGTTTAATAGTATGGGCTTTCATGCCGTTTGTCCGTACAGGAGTTATGAGTTAGGAGTTATGAGTTAAGTTTATCTTTTAACTCGAAGCTCCCCAATGTTTACTCTGGACTACAGATGAAGGAAACAATAGCACCTTGTACTGATACCCGCCTGCAGGAAAAAGTACCGTTAATTCATTATCAGGTGGCAATGTCCCAACCAGAAACTCACCTGTTTGAGGTGACTCTGCGTCTTGGGGGCTACAATGCCTCAACGCTTGATTTAAAAATGCCGGTGTGGACTCCTGGTTCCTACTTAGTGCGGGAATATGCCAAGCATCTACAGGATTTTGCTGCTTT
This sequence comes from Chlorogloeopsis sp. ULAP02, assembly GCF_038404745.2. Taxonomy (NCBI): domain Bacteria; kingdom Bacillati; phylum Cyanobacteriota; class Cyanophyceae; order Nostocales; family Chlorogloeopsidaceae; genus Chlorogloeopsis; species Chlorogloeopsis sp. ULAP02. The sequence goes on from NZ_JAYKTT020000024.1 coordinate 33,056, forward strand.
TGCCAACAAAAAACCTTTAACTTGGCGAAAAATCAGTAAAAATCATTGGCAGGTAGAGACAGGTGATGTTTCAGAAGTAACTGTCAAATACCGTATTTTTGCGAATGAACTGACCGTGCGGACAAATCACCTAGATGCAACCCACGGCTATTTTAATGGGGCAGCACTGTTTTTTAGACTACCAGGATTTGATAGACAACCGATTTACGTTACAATTGTCCCGCCACGTCCAGAATGGCAGGTTACTACAGCCTTACCAGCAGTTCCAGAACAAGCTAATACTTTCTTTGCTTCTGATTTTGACACTCTTGTAGATAGTCCCTTTGAAATTGGCTCTCATCAACTGTATCACTTTGATGTGTTAGGAAAGCCTCATGAATTGGCAATTTGGGGACGTGGAAATTTTCGAGTGCAACAGATAATCGCCGATATCAAAAAAATTGTCGAAGTCGAAGCACGGATGTTTGGTGGTTTGCCTTATGAGAGATATGTGTTTGTCTTGCATTTATTTGCTCAAGCTTATGGTGGTTTGGAGCATAAGAACAGTTGCTCGTTGATTTATCAGCGTTTTGGATTTCGCGATCGCGATAAGTATGATCGCTTTATACAATTAGTAGCGCACGAATTTTTCCACCTGTGGAATGTCAAGCGCATTCGACCTCAAGAACTAGAAGTTTTTGACTACGATCAGGAAAACTATACTTCTTGTCTGTGGTTCTGTGAGGGAACAACAAGTTACTACGACTTGCTAATTCCTTTGCGGGCAGGCATTTATGATGTTAAATCATTCTTAAATAATTGGGGTAAAGAAGTTACTAGGTATTTGACGACACCAGGACGTAAGGTACAAGCCCTTTCGGAGTCGAGTTTTGATGCTTGGATTAAGTTATACCGACAGGATGCCAACAGTGGCAATTCCCAAATGTCTTATTATTTGAAAGGGGAAATGGTGTCGTTGTTGCTAGATTTGCTGATTCGTTCTCATCATGACAACCAGCGATCGCTTGATGATGTCATGCTCAAGATGTGGCAAAAATTCGGCAGAGACGAAATCGGCTATACCCCACAACAACTACAGCAAGTAATTGAGTCTGTAGCTGAAATAGATTTGTCTGATTTCTTTAAACGCTACATTGATAATACTGACGAATTGCCTTTCAATCAGTACTTGGAACCTTTCGGTTTGCAAATAGTAGCAGAAACAGAACAAGAACCTTACCTGGGTATAAGGGTAAGCAGCGAACATGGAAGAGAGGTGATTAAATTTGTTGAGGCAGGTTCACCTGCACAATTAGCTGGAATTGATGCTGGTGATGAATTGTTAGCAATTGATGGTGTGAAGGTGAGTGCAAGTCACTTAAGCGATCGCCTCAAAGACTATCAACCCAATGACACAATCTCGGTTGCGGTTTTCCATCATGAAGAACTCCGTATCTATCCAGTTACTTTGGCTTTTCCCCGCGCCAGCAAATATCTAGTCCAAACTGTAGATAATCCTTCTGATCTTCAAAAACAGAACTTTAGTGGATGGTTGGGTGCATCTTTGACAAGTATGCGATAACAAAATAATACCTATAGGCAATCGGCAAATCGGCATATGCTGATCGCTGATTGCAATCACTAGCTCATGACAACTAAGTGGCTAGTCTAGTAAAAACGACTATTAAGAGTATGTTATGCAAGTAAATAAAAATACACTTAAAGTCTCTGGAATCAAGTTCAGACAGATTGAAATGATATACCGGAGTTAATCGGTGTGTTTATATGCGCTTGCCTATTATTGTTAGTGCGGCATTACTCACCTCTGTGAGTTTGACTGCTCCTGTCATGTCTGAACTGCCTATACAGGTGGTACAATTACCAGCGATCACTAACTTAAATTTTGAGCAATTAATTATCAATCGCCGTTTGTGGAATCAGCAAAATATTTACAGCTATCGCTATACACTGAGTAGAAGTTGCTTTTGTATACCCGAAGCTAGAGGCCCAGTAGTTATTGAAGTACGTAACGGTGTAACAACTTCCATCACTTCTGTAGATACTGGTATGCCAGTTAATCCAGAATATTTTCAAAAATACGATACAGTTCCCAAGCTTTTTGTTTTAATCAGGGATGCGATCGCCCGTGGAGCATCAAACCTGAGTGTACAGTACGATCCTATACTCGGCTATCCAACCCAAATTAATATTGATTACGACAGTCAAATAGCCGATGAAGAAGAATATCTCACCATTGAGAATTTTGAAAAGATAAACTAAATTAAGTCTCTCATACCTGTTTTTTTTCAAAAGAAAATTACAGAATTTCCGTAAAGCGATCGCATGTGCGATCGCTTCTTGATCAAATCTAGTGATTGGTCTAGCAAACAATATCCAAGCAGCAATAAAATGGAATAAATATTAAATCTAATTAATCATTCAAGTACAGCCACAATGCTACAAATTCACAAGAATTACGTACTTGATGAAAATCAGCAACCTATTGCCGTACAAATTCCCATTACTGAATTTGTAAAAATTGAATAAATATTAGAAAACTATGGTTTAATTAAACTCATTCAAGAAATAGAAGATGAAGAAAAACTTTCCAAAGAAGAAGCTCTTAAGTATTACACAGCATTAAAAGCTAAAAATGTGGAAAGTTAAATATACCAAGCGTTTTTTGAAAGAACTTGTTGATTTATAAAAAGACATTCAAAGTCGAGTAGAGCCAATCGTATTTCAAGAACTAGAATCAGAAAATCCTTTTGCACTAGGATATCCAGAAAAACTAAAAGGCTAAAGAGATAAATATAAAATTCGTGTAGGTGACTACCGAATTGGGATTACGGTTAATAACGAGACATAAACATTAGTTTGCGAACGTATTGCCCATTACAAAGACATTTATAGAATTTTTCCTTGAAGTGCGTACTGCAAAGCACAGTTGTAGGCGATCGCGCTCCTAATTCTCTTAGTTCATTAATAAAGCAGTAATTTCTACACTTCGCTTCTTTAGAACTTTAGTTCAGAACAAGAATGGATGATCGCCCACATACTTGAGACAAATTCAATGCTTTTGCCAGAGGAGAGATTTAATGTCAGTATCTTTACAGTTTATCTGTACCATACAATTTCTTCCTTGTGCTTTTGCCTGGTATAGCCCGCGATCAGCAGCAGCAATTAAAGTTGCGGGAGATGATTGACTATCAGGAGTGATGGTTGCTACACCAAGACTTACGGTGATGAATTCATCTACTTGAGAATTTGGATGAGGCAATTTTAAGGCACTAACATTGCTCTGAATGTCCTTTGCCATTACAACGGCACCTTCAACATCGGTATTCGGTAAAATGACTGCAAACTCTTCTCCTCCATACCGAGCAACTAAATCAGCCGGGCGTTTAACTGTCTCTATTGCCTTAGCAACATATCTGAGTGCATCATCCCCTGCTAGATGTCCATAGGTATCGTTGTAAAGCTTAAAGCAATCAACATCACACAAAATCAAAGACAACGGCGCTTGCTCTCGTGTCAATCGTTCCCACTCTGTCTTTAGGGTATCATCAAAGCAGCGTCGATTCGCCACTAAAGTAAGACCATCCGAAGAGGCAAGGCGCTGTAATTCTTGGTTTGCTTGTTGTAACTGATGATAAAGTTCCGATTGGTGAATAGCGATCGCAGCTTGACTTGCTAGCTGATTAAATAGGTTAATCTCCGATTGCTGCCATTTTCTAGAGTTTTGACATTGGTGAGCGATCAATAGTCCCCACAAACGCTCTTGCTGCAAGATAGGCACAATCAGATTTGCCCGGATTTGCAAACTCCGCAGGAGATTGAGGTGACACAGTGACAATCCCGCAGTTTCTATGTCTTCAATCGCTCTAGTGTTACCTTGTTGATAGTAAGCTGCGTGTGTAGATTGAAAGCACGTGTCCATCACATGAAATCCCAGAATGGACATACACTCTTCAGCTACAGATTCTACAGCGACTAACCCACTCCAATCAGGTTCAAACTGATAGATTACTACTCGATCTACCTCAAACAGTTGTCGCACCTCAGATGCTGTAGTTTGCAAAATCTCGTTTAATTCTAACGAGCATCGAATATGTTGCGTCACGGCGGCGACAATTCGCTCAGACTCACTTTGGTGTTGAACAGGCGACTCAAAGCGCTGACAATATGGTGCAACAGTTAATGTGCTGCTCTGAAGGTGAGGGGTTGCAGTGATAGGTACTGCACTAGGTTTAGCAATCAAATAGCCTTGGGCGAAATCTGCACCTCGTTCTTGCAACCAATTCAGTTCCTCAATGCACTCAATTCCTTCAGCAACAGTCTGAATATTTAAGTTTTGGGCAATCTCTAAAAGCTTTTCGGTAATTGAAGCTTTATACAAATCTTGATGCACATCTCGAATTAATCCCATGTCCAGCTTAATAAAGTCTGGACGTAACTGATGTAACAAATTTAAACTGGAATAGCCAGAACCAAGATCGTCAAGAGCAACCAAAAAACCAGCATCACGGTAGTATTGCAGTACTGCTTTAAGATGATCTAAATCTTGAGGATTGTCTGACTCCACAACTTCAAAAACAACTTGTTCATGGGAAATACCCGCTCGATCAATAGCCTCTACCGTCGTGCGCAAGCAAGAAACGGGATCATAAAGCGCCGTGGGTGCAAAATTGATAAAAATTTGCCCTCTGGCTTGGTGGCGACTGAATTGAGCGATCGCGCTGAGGCGAGCAACTCGATCTAGTTGTGGCAAAAGTCCAGCTTCGCTTGCTAACTCTAGGATAGGCCCAGGCGGCACTAAATTGCCTTGTTCATCCAACCCCCGTAACAGGGATTCATATCCATAAATCTGGGATGTATCCTTGATGGAGACGATCGGTTGAAAGTGACTGGTGAATCTTTCCCTTGTCAGCATTTCAACTAGCCAGTTCGATTGGCTGAACTTAATGAAGCGTTGCAATGAAGCGATGTCACTAAAATCCTGAAGTTGAGGTTGGATAGCACCTCGAATAAAAAGGACTTGTGTCTCTCGTAATTCCCTCGGTGTAAGTAGTTGAGCTAAGTTATGGGCAATTTCTTGAGTCTGTCCTGGTTTACAATCCAAACTTAGACCTGGTCGTTCATGCATTAGTTCATACTCAAGGGAAGACTGTTCCAGATAGGAGGTGACTTTTTTCAAGGTATGTAAAACAGGAAACCAGAGAAAAATTCTGCCTGCTTCCTGAGTATGGCAGTGTGCAACGTTGCAACAAACACAAGTTTTGGCAATAGGACATATTTGGCTCATAAGTAACTACCTTGCTCAACCCGATTTTATTTAGTATTCCCATCAGTTTCCCTGTAAGAAATAAAATTTACTTCAATTACGTATAAAAATTTGATGAGTTGGTAAAGTAGATACTTTTGCTTACTGTGTGAGATACTATTGATTTTTTACAACTAAGGAAAAACTTCCAACATAATTTTTAGAATTCTGTGGTTGATGTGATTATTCAAAATAGTTTGTAATCGCAAAAAATCAATACTCACTTTAGCCGATATTCAAAAAATTGAGTGGGAATGGTCGCTTAATATTGATATTTCTATGTAATTATCGGGTTATATCCCCCACCTAAAATTGCAGCATATGCAGAGGCAGTCTCAAAACAACTATGAACATAACCAGCCAGAAAATTTACTAAGGAACGACGCAAATTTTTTTCAAGCTTTGAGCGTTTGTTGCCCAGTAGGTATTTTTTCAACTGATAATCAAGGTCGCTGTACTTACATTAATCCAATTGCTCAAAAGATCTGCGGCTTTGGAGATGAAATTTTAGGGGAAAGTTGGGTACAGTTTCTTCATCCTGATGAACGGAAATCTGTCATGGCTGCGTGGCTGAATCGGGTGTTTATTGAAGGTGAGTTTTGCAGTGAATACTGCTTTGTGAATTTACAGGGGGCGATTCGGTGGGTACAGGTGAAATCTTCACAGTTGCGCGATCGCCAAGGAAACCTCATCGGTTCAGTAAACACGGTTGAAGATATGAGTGAGTGTCAAACTGCACTCTCAGAATGCAAGCAAGCTCAGGAAAACCAATTTCAACAGCAGGCGAATATTCTGGAGGCTATCCTCTCAGCTTCAGTAGATCACATTTATATTTTTGATCGCGCTGGTCGTTATCGGTATGTGAGTGAAGGTGGAGCCGCCGTGCTGGGATTGCAGTCAAAAGACTTTTTAGGCAAAATCTGGCAAGAATTAAATTTTCCTGTTGATATGACTGAAACAATGGAGGAGTTAGATACGCACAGACAAGCTGTGATCGCAACCGGGCAGCCGCTTCGGAGTGAAACTGCCTATCTTGCAATCGATGGTATGCGTTACTACGAATATATCTTCACTCCATTACAACATCCAAATCAAGGTATTGAAGGCGCGATCGCCATTTCTCGCGACATCACAGAGCGTAAACGGGCAGAAGCAGCATTGCAAGAGAGCGAGCAACGATTACGATTGGCACAACGGGCAGCCAATATCGGCACTTGGGAATGGAATTTGCAAACAAATGAAGTATCCTGGTCAGAAGGTATTTGGCGCTTATTAGGATTGGAACCCAATTGTGAGCAGCCTGGTGTTAAGGCTTGGCTTGATTTTATCCACCCTGGCGATCGCGAACGGACAATCCAAAATGTAGAAGCAATATTTGCTCAGGGAGAGGACTATTATGATGAGTTTCGCATTATTCAAAAAGATAACTCGCCTCGCTGGCTAGCATCGATAGGGCAAGTGATTCGCAATGCTAATGGACAAGTTGAGCGGTTTTTGGGTGTAAATATCGATATTAGCGAACGCAAGTATGTGGAAGAGGCACTAGAAACAAACTTAGCGCAATTAGAAGCAGTAATTAATAGCATGACCGAAGGATTGGTAATCGCCGATCCGCAAGGCAACGTCCTCATGTTTAATCCAGCCGCATTGACTATGCATGGTTTCCAGTCTCTGGAAGAAGTGCGCCAACCTGTACAATTTTTTGCTAACCTATTCGAGGTACAAGAATTAGATGGTAGTCCTGTAACCTTAGCAGATTGGCCCCTTGCTCGCGCTTTAGCTGGTGAAGTTTTTTCTAGACGGCGATTGTGGCTTGATCGCATAGATACTGGCAAGCGCTGGGTAGCTGAGTACGGAGGTACGCCTGTACGTAATAAGGCGGGTGACGTCATTTTGGCAATTGTAACTAGCAGTGATGTAACCCTGCAATATGAAGCAGAAGAAGCACTGCGCTTAAGTGAGGAGCGCTTTCAAGCTTTTATGGCTCATAGCCCTGCCGCCGCCTGGATTACGGATGCAAATGGGCATATTCTTTACCTTAGCCCAACTTATTTCCGAATGTTCCAGTTGACTGAGAAGGATCTGATCGGGAAAAGCGTTTTTGAGATTTATCATGCTGAAATTGCGCAGCAGTTTTTTGACAATATCAGAACTGTTGCCAGAACTAATCAAGTTTTAGAGGCAATTGAGGCTGCACCTCGCCCGGATGGTACAGTCGGAGAATTTCTTGTCTATAAGTTCCCCATCTTGAATTCATCAGGGCAAGCAATGGTGGGAGGAGTTGCCATAGATATCACTGAACAGCAAGCTGCACTGCGCGATCGCAACAAGGCGCAACAGGAACGCGAACAACTCCTGATTCGGGAGCAAGCAGCACGAGTGGAAGCGGAAACTGCAACAGAGCAAATTGCCAAAATACTGGAAAGTATCACCGACGGCTTTATCGCCTTTGATCGCGAGTGGCGCTTTACCTATGTCAATCATGAAGGTACTCGAACACTAGGGCGTTCATCGCAAGAACTGCTTGGCAAGAATGTCTGGGAAGAATTCCCAGAACTAGCAGAAACCAGTTTTGGTAAGTTGTATAAACAGGCAATTACAGAACAGGTACCCCTAGAACTAGAAGATTATTATCCTCCCTTTGATGCTTGGTTTTCCGTGCGTGCTTACCCTTTTCCTGGGGGACTTGCTCTTTATTTCCACAATATTAGCGATCGCAAGCGAGCTGAAACCGAACGGGAACAACTACTAGAGCGCGAACAACTCGCCCGCGAAGCCGCTGAATCTGCCAATAGAGTCAAAGATGAATTTTTAGCTGTTCTTTCTCACGAGTTACGAACTCCGCTTAATCCTATTCTCGGTTGGACGAGACTGCTGCGAACTGGAAAAGTAGATCGACAAAAAACAGCGCTGGCTCTAGAAACTATCGAACGCAATGTCAAACTGCAAACTCAACTGATCGGAGATTTGCTCGATGTCTCCCGAATTTTGCAAGGTAAAATGACCTTGAATGTGTGTCCGGTAGATTTAGCTGTGACAATTGAGGCAGCTAAAGAAACAGTTCGTTTGGCGGCAGAGGCGAAGTCTATTCCAATTCAAACTCAATTAGAGCCGACAACAAAACAAGTCATGGGCGATCCAAATCGGTTGCAACAAGTCGTATGGAATCTGCTCATTAATGCAGTAAAATTTACTCCTACTGGTGGACAGGTTCACGTCCAGCTGAAGTATGTTGGTACTGATGCGCAAATCATAGTTAGGGATACAGGCAAGGGAATTAGCCCTGAGTTTCTGCCCTATGTGTTTGATACCTTCCGACAAGCTGATGGTACAGTCACCCGCAAATTTGGTGGCTTAGGATTGGGATTGGCAATTGTCCGCCATATAGTCGAAATGCACGGCGGCTCTGTCTGTGCGGCAAGTCCTGGAGAAGAGCAAGGAGCAACATTTACAGTTAGATTACCATTGATAAGCACAACTGTGCAGCCAAGCCAGAACACCACTCTATCAAAAGATTTTCCTAATTTGAGTGGAGTTCAAATCTTAGTTGTAGACGATGAACTAGATTCGCGCGAGCTAATTAGCTTTATACTGTCAACTGCTGGCGCACAGGTAACTACAGCCGCATCAGCACAGGAAGCTTTGGAGACGTTGAAACAGTCACGATTTAATATTATAGTCTGTGACATCGCCATGCCAGAAATAAATGGTTATATGCTGATCCAGCAAGTAAGAGCTTGGACTGTTGAACAAGGTGGACAAATTCCGGCAATTGCCTTGACTGCCTATGCAGGCGAGAGGAATCGGCAACAGGCGATCGCTGCTGGCTTTCAACAGCACATCTCAAAACCCCTCGAACCAGAGGAATTAATTCAAGCGATCGCGCTTTTACTTAATATTGCAGTAACCTCTAGTGAGACGAAGGGGACTCTATAAGTAACCAACACCTTCAAAGGTGCCGCTAAATAGACTAAGCCTGCAAAAGCAGGCTTAGTTATGATCGTCGTAGGCTTTAGTGAACCGCATTGCTCTATAAGCAAAAAGCGAAGCGGTAATGAGCGCGCTTCGCTTTTTAAGAACTTTAATTTAGAGCTTCGTCTGATTGAAAATCAAATACAACCATGAAGTTAGTATCAGGCGACAACTGGCGTAGACGTTGTAAATGCCCGTCTGCATCAGAACGACTGCGAAATCTTGCGACAAAAACCCTTTGCGTATCTGAAAGTACGCGCACGATTGTCCAAGCATTTAGACGTTGTTTGTAAGCGATCATGCTTATTTGTGGTTGGGGATCGTTGTATTGAGTATTTTGTGCCATGATTAAGTTATCTATAAGGTGTTCAACAAATGGCGTTAGTGAGTCTCTTGGCGGGGATGTACTAGCGCCTATTCAAACTTAGATTCAGTTTTTGGAAGCAAAGTTTGTCAAGTGTCAAATTTCATTGACAGGTGTGAGCAACCAGTGAGCTAGCATACATAATCAACAAGGAACATGAAACCCGCAGAAAACACCCAGGAAAGAAAATCAGCGACGTAGCGATTGAATTAGATACGTCCTACCTTTTAAATTTCTCAATTTTGAAAAGAATCAAACATCTCCAAGGCAAGAGATCTCGTTAGTACTTAGCCTACTTGATTTGTATAAAAGCACATAATCAAAGTTAGTGCAAGGCAAATTTGCCTTTTTTTCATGGTTTGACGTACTGATTGGTAACTTCCATGATTGGGCGATCGCTGATGTAAGTTTTTGGTGGCAGTTAATAATAACCACTGTACTATGGAATGTGTATTTTCAAGCAAAATAAGTATTGTCGGAGGGAACGCAATCAAATGAAAAAACTACTCTCTTAACATAAGTGCAATCAAGCAGCCCAGTCTTTGAGTACGGCATCACTACTAAGTGTAAAAACTTTCTCTTTACCTTATCACCATACCCTAAGGGACGGGAAGTGAGCCGCTGCCTGAGAAAGATAGTATACCCTTGGGGGGGAAGCGTGTTGTCGCACGTGGCGTCCAATCACCTATCACCTATTTTCCTAACTGAATTTGTTTAACTAATTCATAAAAAGGTTGCCAATTATCTTCTTGAGCTATTGGTTCCCAAACCGATTCAATTATCGGTCTTAATATGACTGTACTGGGATTATAACGAACTAAAGATTGGGATATTTTCTTGATTTCATCTGGAGTCAAATTGCTTAAAATTCGGTGATAAATGCCTGACCAATGCAAGAATAGCTCTGAGTTTCCTAATGATTGGCCAATTTCTGATTTATTCATAATGTAACTTGCATCATCTTGCCATTCGGTGGAAAAACTTTGAGCCATATCTGCAAAGAAATGGTGATAGCTCACTGGATAATGTTTCAAAAATGCAATTGTTGCCTCTAGTAATTCCTCTGCTTCTAATTCGGGTTTTTGTTCAAAACCTAGCTTTTTTAACATTAAAGAACGATATTCGACAAGATAATATCTATTAAAATTTGCTAACCCTGCTTCCATATCAGTATGAGGAATTACAGCTTTTAAGGCTTCTTGGAGTAACTCTAAATTCAACTTACAAATTTCTGGTTGGTTTATGTAACAATAACGTTTATAGTAATCAAAATATGCGGCAGTAAAGAAGGGATCGTAATTAGGAATAAAAGCATAGGGGCCATAATCAAAACTTTCCCCTGTAATTGACATATTATCGGTGTTTAGTACTGCATGACAAAAACCAGCCGCCATCCACTGTGCCACTAGCTCTGCTGTGCGTTTGACTAATTCTGCATAAAACAAAGCATATTTCTCTGTTTCAGCAACTAGATGTGGATAATATTGCTCAATTACGTGATCTAACAATTTCACAGTTAAATCAGCACGGCGAAAGTAGTGTAGCCGCTCAAAAGTACCAAAACGAATGTGCGATCGGCTCAATCTTACCATTACTGAAGAACGGGTAGGAGAAGGTTCATCACCTCGCCAAAGGGATAAACCCGTTTCAACCATGCTCAGACAGCGTGAAGTTCGCACGCCCATTGCGTGCAGCATTTCTGCTGCTAATACTTCGCGAACACCACCCTTAAGTGTAAGCATACCGTCGCCACCACGAGAGTAAGGCGTTCTGCCAGAACCTTTAGTACCAAAGTCATATAATTCACCATCAGTAGCGCGTACTTGCCCATAAAGAAAACCTCTGCCGTCACCCAACTGAGGATTGTATTCCCCAAATTGATAGCCGTGATAGCGCAGTGCTAATAAGGGTTTTCGTTCCTCAAATTTACCGAAGGCAACAATAAAATCTTCATCTGTCACTGTTTGGGGATCTAGCCCTAGTTTAGGTAGGAGTGCGTCATTACGCCAGCGCAGGATATGTAGGGGAAATTCTGCTGCTGCTACTTCATCATAGTAATCATCGCCCAAAGATTCTAAGGCAGGTTCGTAGTTGAGAATCAAAAAAGGGTTTTTAGAATTAGTGTTTTTGGAAGTTTCAGCCAGAGTCATTACGAGTACAGCTTAGTTCGTCTTCCCTTAATGGTACCTCTAAGGAGTTGTTTTGCCCGATGAGTTGGTTGTAAGGCAGAAGGCAGTAGACACGTAGAGGCGGTAGACGCAAAGCGGCTTCCGTAGGTACGGCGTATCCGTTGGTAGGCAAGAGGAAAGAGAATTTGACTTGTTTGTTCCACTCGTAGCAGGTAGCGCGCCGCCTATAGTACTGCTTTTGAGTATCTTACCAATGAGAATTTATCAAACTCGTCAGAATATGATCTTGCCATTTTCCATCAATTAATAAAAAATCTCGCGCATAACCTTCCACAACAAATCCTAGTCTTTTTAGCAACTTACCACTGCGTTGATTGTGAGGCATATAATTTGCTGTGATGCGATGCATTTTTAATTCTTTAAATACATATTCAATCGTCGCTTCTAATGCTTCTTTCATGTAACCTTGACCTTGTTCTGTTTCTGCAATGCTATATCCCACATTGCAGTATTGTGCTACACCCCTAACAAAATTCGTAAAATTAATAGTGCCAATAATTCTGTTTGAATTGTTTTTCAAGAAAATAAATAACCTCAAGGAACGATCATTGACAAATTCATGTAAATTTACTTCTACTTGAAATTGCCAATACTCCTCTGTGAAAAAATTATCGTCCCAACGAGGATAATAAGGAGTTAAATAATCTTTATTACTGGTGAAATATTCTATAATTTTCGGTATATCATCTTTTATAGCTATTCGTAATAATAAACGTTCAGTTATAAGTATTGGTGGTTCTAATTTCATATCCTCAGGAATCTGATACTACATATTTATATCTTAATAATTTTATTAGATTTATCTAAACTCAACATAATGGTAAAAAGATAAAATATGACGCAGCCAATAAAGTTATGGAGGAATATACCCTTCAGCGGCTAATTTTATTAATGAAAATTATAATTTTCACATCACCAAAATCTTGCTAACCTGATTTTTGAGTAAAAATACAAATGCGATGCTAACTGTATCCGGTAAAGCAGAAAACATTCCATCCAGGTTTTCTGTCGTCGGTTGGCACCATCGCCCGGAAGGCAGCGTGCGATCTAGGTTAATAAATCAGGAATTCATACACAAAGGAAGATGAGCCGTGGTAATACGCTACGATTGGCAGGAAACAGAAATCAGGGCAGTATATTTTACACCATTGCTAGAGCTAATTTATCAAGCTGCTAGTATACACCGCCAATATCACGATTCCAAACAGATCCAAGTATGTAAGCTTGTCTCTATTAAAACAGGAGGTTGTCCGGAAGATTGCAGCTACTGCGCTCAGTCTTCTCGCTATAAAACAGAAGTTAAACCACAAGCACTTCTAGATAAAGAAACAGTGGTTAACATTGCCCAACAAGCTAAAAACAGTGGCATTAGCCGCGTTTGTATGGGTGCTGCTTGGCGAGAAGTGCGAGATAATTCGCAATTTGACGAAGTTTTAGACATGGTGAAAGAGGTGACAGCATTAGGCTTAGAAGTATGCTGCACTCTGGGAATGCTGACACCAGCACAGGCAAAGCGTCTTGAAGAGGCGGGGCTATACGCTTATAACCATAACCTAGATACTTCACAGGACTACTACAGTACAATCATTACCACGAGAACTTACGGCGATCGCCTCAACACAATTCAAAACGTCCGTCAAACAAATGTCACTGTTTGTTCTGGTGGCATTCTTGGTTTAGGTGAAACAGTTGAAGACAGAATTTCTATGCTGCACACTCTGGCAACTCTACATCCTCATCCAGAGTCTGTACCAATCAACATTCTCTCGCAAGTTCAGGGTACACCCCTAGAAAATCAACCTGACGTGCCGATTTGGGATGTAGTGCGAGCGATCGCCACAGCACGTATAGTTATGCCAACTGCGGACGTGCGCTTAAGTGCAGGCAGAGCCAGACTTTCTCACGTTGAACAAGCTTTATGTTTTTTGGCAGGAGCAAATTCTATTTTTTCCAGCGATGACGGGCATATGTTAACTGTGACTACACCATGTCCAGGTTATGGTGCCGATCAAGAAATGTTAAATTTACTTGGTTTAGAAATGCGTCCGCCATTTGTACGTCAGGGAAAAACGACACAAGAAGCTATGGTTGGATAGCACAGAATTGGACGTAGAAGGGGACACGGGGAATTTTCTCTCCGCGTCCCCGCGTCTTACTGTCTTTGCCTCTCTTTACTCTGCTGCTTGCATTACCATGATTAAATTATCTTAGCGGCACGCAAACCAAACAACAAACCAACGGCGATGCCTAAGAAGATTGCCAAGAAAACTACATAAAATACTACGGCTAACATTTACGTTTCTCCACAATTGTCTACTAAATATATTGAATCATTAGTTAGGGGCGGTTCGTGACAGCTGGGAGTAACTCAGCCTTACTAAATCTTTGTGTTATTGCTTCTTAGTACTGCTTTGTGAAGATTACAACCTTCTTAAACGCAGAGGGGCGCAAAGGAAAACGCAGAGGGACGCAAAGATGATCGATAGAAAATTCGCTATGAGTTAATGAAATATTGAGCTAGCTGCCGAAATTGAGAACTCTGGTGATGTAGATGTATATAACCGTGTTATTACCTAGACATAAGCTTTCTACTGGAGCTTATAAGTTTATGCCTGGTTGGTAATAACGCTAAATATATTCAATCTAAATACTTAACTCAAGTTATTTATTGCTACCAGGGGAGGTCAGGTTGAGTAAGTTTTCACTCTTTAAATCTTTATTATTATTTGGAGTTTCTTTGTGCCTAGTACTAGTTTGTCAAGTTACATGGGGTCAACCAAGCGTACAACCTAATCTACTACAAGCACAAGCTAAGATTGCAGGTATAGATATTAATGGTGTACTAATTCTAACACAGCAAGGAGATGAGTCGGTACACATCCGGGGTCGCATTCAAGGCAATCCAGCCAAGCTGACTCCTGGGCCACATGGATTTCACATTCATTCTGTAGGTGTGTGTGAACCGGATGCCCAACCTCCTTTTGTTACCAGTGGTGGACATTTTGATCCTGGTTCTTCTGGTTCAGAACTTCCTGTCGAGGCGAAACATCCTTATCATGCAGGTGACTTGCCGAATTTGATAGTAGATGGGCAAGGAAGTGCAATATACGATGTGGAAACTGATAAAGTCACCTTAAGTGACGGTTTGTTCAGTTTGTTTGACAGCAATGGTAGTGCCTTTATTCTTCACCTGTTACCAGATAAACAACAAGCAAACGGCACTGCGGCAGATGCGGGTGGAGGACGGATAGCCTGTGGAGTGATAACTCGTAATCTTTGATTACTCACCAATTCAACAATGAAGCCAAGGCAGCATTGCGGTAAAATAACCGACACGCGCTTAGGGGATTGGCAATGACTTCTACAATTAAAGTAAATTTACCGCAGCAGTCTTATGATATTGCGATCGCACCAGGTGGTTTAGATCGACTGGGAGAGTATATGTCGAGTTTGAAGCTGGGCAAGAAAGTTTTGCTAGTTTCTAACCCGATTGTTTTTCAACATTACGGCCAAATAGCGATCGCATCTCTACAAACTGCTGGTTTTGAAGTTATTAGCTGCATCCTGCCTGATGGCGAAAACTATAAAACTCTGGAGTCTCTACAAAAAATCTATGATGTTGCTGTGGAAAATCGCCTAGAACGTTCCTCTACTATGGTGGCTTTGGGAGGGGGCGTGATTGGTGATATGACTGGTTTTGCTGCGGCGACTTGGTTGCGGGGGATCAACTTTGTGCAAGTACCTACCACTCTTTTAGCAATGGTAGATGCGGCAATTGGCGGTAAAACAGGGGTTAATCATCCCCAAGGCAAAAATTTGATTGGGGCATTTCATCAGCCGGGTTTGGTGTTAATCGATCCACAGGTATTGCAAACTCTACCTGTACGGGAGTTTCGCGCTGGCATGGCAGAGGTGATCAAATACGGTGTTATTTGGGATGCTCAACTATTTGCAGAATTGGAAGCAAGTCAGCGCCTTGATGCGATGGGTGACATTAAGTCGGAATTAATAGACACCATTTTAGTACGCTCTTGTCAAGCCAAAGCTGATGTGGTCAGCAAGGATGAAAAAGAAGCCGGACTACGAGCGATACTCAATTATGGACACACTATTGGGCATGCAGTAGAAAGCTTAACTGGTTATACGCAAGTGCTGCATGGTGAAGGAGTGGCAATTGGTATGGTAGCAGCAGGAGAAATTGCTGTAGAACTGGGGATGTGGACGCAACAAGAGACGGAACGGCAAAATGCCCTGATTAAAAAAGCAGGTTTACCAACCAAGTTACCAGCCGGATTAGATATTGAAGCTACGATTGAGGCTTTGCAGATAGACAAGAAAGTAAAAGCAGGTAAAGTCAGGTTTGTTTTACCGACACAAATTGGTGCAGTGAAGGTGACTGACCAAGTACCATCAGATACTATCCGTCAGGTATTGCGGGGTATGTAAAGGGGACTGGGATTGGGGTTTGGATTTACGTCTGATGCGAATTCAAATGGCAAGCAAAAATCATATTTTAGAAATCGACCACAGATGGACACAGATAAACACAGATAAATCATCCGTGTGCATCTGTGTTTATCTGTGGTCGTTATCACCATAAAATTAGATTTTGCAATCAATCTATTATTTGTATTTGCTGTGACTCAAGGTGAGTTGGGTTAATTCACATTAGACGTGATTCTGAAAAAATTACTGCGCTTTAACTAAATAAGGTGAGGGAATTGCTTGGGCGCGTCCAGCATTTACCAGTGCTTGGTAAACAAATGCGGCGACGTCTGCCCTGGTAGCCTGACGGTTAGGATTTAGTTGCTTGACGGTGGGGTAATTTACTACCAACTGTCGTGCAGTTGCAGCGGCGACTGGAGCGGCAGCATACTGGGGAATTTGGGAAGCATCGGCGTATAAGGAAAGCACACTTTGATTGTCAGCAGATAAACCCAAACCGTTTGCTAAAGCAACTAGCGCTTGTACTCGCGGAATTTGCTGCTCTGGTTTAAACGTGCGATCGGGATAACCAGCGATAAAACCACCTTGGGAAGCAGTTTGAATGGCGCTGTAAGCCCAGTATTTACTAGCGACATCCCTAAAGTTAATAGCTTCACGTTTGGGTGTTGGAGCAAAAGCTTTAGTGACAATAGCAGCAAATTGAGCACGTGTTACAGGTTCATTGGGTTTAAAGGTGCCATCAGGAAACCCAGCAATAATATTCCGGGATGCTAAGGCTTCGATATGGCTTTTCGCCCAATAACCGACTGGAACATCTTTGAAAGCAACTGCACCACCCGCTGGTGGCTTAACATCAGCGGCAACAAACTCGACGGAGCCAGCAATTTTCTTGGCATCAATATCGTTACCAATAGCAAGAATCTTAATCGTCTTGGTAGCGTTATGTAGGTCGTGACGAGTGTTACTGCGGATCAGATTATCACCTGGACTTTCTGGAGAGCCAAGATCTGGTTCGGCATTGATAGTTGCCACTACACCATCGCGCTTGTTGTTCTGAATCACATTCTTACGCAACATAGGCTTGGCTGATTCTGAGATATAAATACCATCTATGTTTTGTAAAATTTGATTTCCCTCAACCAAAGGTGTGGAAGTACCTCCAATTGCCAAGCCAAAACCAGTGTCCTGAAACAAGTTATTGCGAATTTCTCCAGAAGCAGCTTTAGCTACTGAAACTCCGTTACCTTTGTTTTGGACAAAGATATTATTTTCAATTTTGGGATTAGCTGTACCCGTCACAAAAACACCTTCTCGAACGCTGTTGGTGAAGGTACTGTTTGCTATTGTGGGATTAGCTGATTCTATCCATACAGCTGTACCACGACTGTCTGCATTAGTAACTGTGACTCCAGTAATAACGCTATTCTTGTCAGCCCGAATCGTTACGTTTTGACGGGCAAAGGTGGGACTGATATATGTACCGCTACCTTGAATTAATATTGCTTGACCTTTGGTGGATTCGTCACCCCGGAGTGTCACCCCTGGTTTGATTAGTAGTGGGAAGGTTTCTCCACTTTCTGCGTTATAGGTACCAGGAGCCAGTTGAATTATTGTACCTGGTTGAGCCTGATTAAGAGCATAAGTAATGGTTTTATAAGGCTGTGCTTCTGAACTACCAGCACCAGCAGCGTCCGATCCTGTTTCTGGATTAACGTAAATTACGCTTCCACTTGCAGGAGCTTGTGCCAATAGAGTGGGGTGAATACCTTGGTTGTAGGTAGTATCGGCATTTACCTCTGTGGATAGAAGAATTGAGCCGCTAGAAAAAAGTAACACTGTGCTTAGTGCCACTGGTAAACGGAGAGTCTTTCCGAAGTTTTGTCCACAATTAAGGCGAAAAGTGTTTTTTTGTGGAGTGGGAAAACCCTGATGTTTCATCTTAATTTATGTCTGTGATGTGCTGAATTACCGTTTGTTCAACAAGGTGTCAATTGCAGCCGAGTAGCTGTCAAACCCATGCAAAACTATAGCGGATGACCAGTACCTTAGCAGCTCGGTTCCCTATGTGTAAAACATAAATTTTTTGTTGTGTTTTTTTGTGTAATTTTTGGACTTTAATCCATCACAGATATGAACTGACTAGCTACAAAACTGACTTTGTCGGCAAGCGATCGCACGTCTGAGATGACTCAACATCGCCACTGTTGTCACGGCGTGTTAGACAATACAGTACCACTGTAACTATAGCGATCGTGTGTTGCATACTTAATTAGGTTTTACCGTATATTTGCTGTGGGTAATGTATTTATTAGTAAAAGCGTATTCTAAAGAAAACTAGTATGAGCAAATAAGATTGAGTTAATCAATAATCAAAAACTCAGGTTGCTTATAATTTACACCCTCATAACTCAGCTTTACTAATTAAAACAACGTATAATAATACACACATATTCTTAAAAAAAATTAATATTTATATATATCTAGCAATATAGAGAGACAAAAAATAAAAAAAATATTAGGAAATCAAAAAATGCAAAATTTTCTGTAAAACTAATAATTGTTCAAACGGGGTCGGCCAATATAAAGACCCTGAATATAAACTAAAACTTTAAAAAGGAGTCAAAAAATTTAAAGACTCCCAGTAATATATAGCTCACAATGTTCCAAGCGCCAAGCTGTATAGTATCAGTCTTGGTGCTTTTAATTTATAAATATTTGTCGCGGCTTGGGGAAACCATATGCAGTGATCAAGCAGTGTATACAGTCAGGATTTCGATACTCTTTGTACATGGCTTTTCATGTTGAGCCTGTATTGTTGCCAGTTATTTTATTTAGATAAAAAAACTGGAAGCTCTATAATGTTTATGAGCTTCCAG
This sequence comes from Chlorogloeopsis sp. ULAP02, assembly GCF_038404745.2. Taxonomy (NCBI): domain Bacteria; kingdom Bacillati; phylum Cyanobacteriota; class Cyanophyceae; order Nostocales; family Chlorogloeopsidaceae; genus Chlorogloeopsis; species Chlorogloeopsis sp. ULAP02. The sequence goes on from NZ_JAYKTT020000024.1 coordinate 52,205, forward strand.
TTGTTGCTTTGTCAATTGTTATTGAAAAAGTAGAAGGAATCCTAATCGGGAGAACTAAGATGAGATAATTGAAACAGAAGCAAAGTCACTATCAGTTCCAGCAGTCAAAAGAAGTATTACCGTTACTTTTATTTTTCCATAACAGTTTTGCTTTTAAGCATTAACTTTTTAGGAACTTAGCAACACCCACCCCGATGTTGAAAGATTGATCAGCAATGCTTAAACTTATTCGGAAAAATAACCACCAACAGTACGGTCTAACTATTGGAAACATAAGTGGAGGAAAAGTTTACTTCTTAACAATTTGAGTAATAAAAAAATCAGTTTTATGTATTTTAGAGTTTTCTCCTTACTTATAAATTTTTACTTCAAGCAGTTATCTTGTACTTGTTATTTATAATATTCCAAATATTCATCATTAATTTGCCACTTTGGCAGAATGATTGCAAGATTGATAAAACACAGATTCCCGACTTCTTCAAGAAGTCGGGAATCTATTGTAGCGGTGCCACTTACATAGCGATCGCTAACTGAGTCAATAGAATTTAAGTATGTGGTAACTCAAGAGATATTTTAGTTAAATGCAGAGAATTTGAATGATGAATCTTGAGTGTTGTCTGATTTTAATTCAGACTTAAATGATTGATGTTCGTTAATTTGAGTAGCTAGCCAGCGTTCCGAACTACCACCTCGAATTTCTGTTTTTTTCTTGCCAACTACCTCTAGATAAGCGAGATCTTTGATTTTGCTCAGACAGCTTTGTGATTTAGAGCTATCAGACTTTTTATCAGAGGGTAAAGTGGCTATTTTAAGATTTTCATTGCGTTGTTGGCTAGCCCTCTTGATTTGTGAGTTTTCTTTAATCAATCGGTTATAGGTACGATAAGGAATGTAGTGTAAGGGATTATAGCCAGCAAACCGCAGCATTAATACACAAGCCCAGGAATACTTGCCTGCAAGAATTGCTTCAACGACTTGATCGAGTTGTTCGGGGTTAATTGACTTATCGAAATTGCTAGTAATGTTCTGATGCATAGTATTCATTGCCTTCAATAAAATAAATCAGTTTGTCAGTTATGTGGTGATTTTGGAGCGCAATTGGAATTTATAAATTACTCTCTAGGTTTTTTGTTCTCTAATTGGTTCAAGGAACAGATCAGAAATGCGACGCTGGTAAATGATTTGGGCAGTAGCTGATTGTCCTGCTTTTAAATTGATAATTTGATCTGGCTCTAAAGCTACTTCAGCCCAATACACCCAACCAAATTTGTGATCAGGTTGAGTATTACCAGAGATTGATACAATTGTGCCTGAGAGAATATTTTGATCTTGAAATTCAACAGCGTTCTGTTGTCTAGCTTTACCTTTTGCTGATGGCTGTCTGTACTCATCAGCATCTAGTTTGATTTGTACTTTGTCTCCTTTTTTGACAAAGTCTATATTTTGGTAAGGTAGGCTAATCACCAGAGCAAGGGATGTATCGCTAGAAGTGATTTCACCAATAGATTTTTGGGGTTTAACTATCTTGTTAGTACTACGGATGTTAAGAGGAGATACAACCCCATCCATTGGAATAACTGCTTTGTCAAAATCCTGTGGCTGAAATTGATGAAGCTCTCCTAGTGATATAAATTTTCCTCTGACTTGACTGACTTGTTTAATCTTTCCCGTAAAAGCCCAAGCCATTGCAGTCGCCAAAAAAGCTAAACTGCATAGCAAAACTATACGAGGAAGAACCGAAGGCGTTTGCTCTAGCATTTTCTGCAAGGATATAGAGCACTTACCCGTACTTGTAGCTGTTGTCTGTAAAGATGTGGCATTTGTAGGTAGTTTGGAAAACGCTGCTGCTAAGGGCAACTTTTGTGATTGCTCCTTAATGCTCGAAGCGATACTATCCCTACAAATTCGTGCCATTTCGGGGGCTGGATTAGAACAGGGATGCACATCCTGCATATTAATCGTTAAACTCCCTAATTGGCTTGAGGTTTCGACTGCATTTGACCTGATGATTCTGTCCATGAGCTGACCTAAAATCGGAAACCTGACTATAGCTTTAGCTTTAATAAGGCAGTGACTGAGGCAAAAATTTACCTTGAATCATGTCCTTTGACTTGTATGAAAAAGTCTCCGTTTGGCTCTTGGTAGATGCAGTTGTGTCCTCGGAAATTTGGGCTGACTCTCTTAATTCAATTACTTTCCCTGGTAATGTAGATGTTTTGATGTACACCGATACTTAGGAGTGTGTTAAGTAATCATGTTTTGTTCTACAAGAGCAATGACAAAATAGTTATCTATGCTCTGTAAGAACAACATTTGTACTTATACTATTTTTCCCTTTGAATGTCATCTACGGTGTTGGCATTTCTTGTAAGTTTGATGCACTGAATTTGTTCTTCTATTTAATTAAGTATTATACAATTTCCATTTTGTCCACAAGTGTTAAATACTGTAGGGGTTTCGCCCCTCACCTACTATTTGTTTTTGGCTTTTATTTTTCATGCCTTTTTAGGAAGTTTTACTATTAACTCTGAAATTGAATAGTTTAAAGCTCTGACTATGCATATAGTCGTCTGGCAATTTTTACTTTCCATAAATGTTGATAATGTTTTTACAAGTGATGGTGAAGTTTTTGCGGTGCTACATCAGCGCATAGCTTATCTGAAGGCACTTTCAAATTAACATCTAATTGCGAAATTACAGTAAACTTGTTGTTAATTTTGCTTAAAAATTAACTAGTTATTTTCGACAATAAAGTTATTACTAATACAGTTTTTGAGTAGATTTTTCTATCTACTGACTGTATAGGCACAAAAATACAATTAAATCTACTTAAAGCATATTTTACTAAATAATAAGTAACTAATTATGCTGAAAAAATATGCAATGTTAAGCAATCTCTTCAAAAGAAGAGTTGCAGTTTATGCTCGTAATTATATTGAATTGTTTTTAGTTTATTGATGCAATCTCATGGTCAGTTTAAGTGTGATCGCAGATGGGATTGCTGTTGAAATAAGTGGTAATAAAGACTGCGGATTTCCATGAGTTGTTGATGAGTTCCTTGTTCGACTAGAATACCTTGGTCTAAAACGAGGATACAATCAGCATGAGTAATAGTCGAAAGACGATGGGTAATAATAAATTTGGTAATAACTTCATCTGTATAAACATTGTTGAGATAACTAAATCGAACTAGGTTTTTGTAAAATCTGTGTTCTGATTCTGCATCTAAACAAGTGGTAGCTTGATCTAAGATTAAAATGCGTGGCTTCCTCACCAGGGCGCGAGCGATCGCTATTCTTTGTCGTTGTTCGCTTGAAAGCATCATGGCTCCTTCTCCCACATGGGTGTTGTAGCCCAAAGGTAAAGCCTGGATAAAATCGTGTGCTTCTGTAAGTTTGGCAGCAGCGATCGCTTCCTCTAGAGAAATCTCTGAGTTGAACAATGTAATATTTTCTAAAATGGTGCCTGTAAACAAAAAAATATCTTGCGGCACCACGCCTAATTGATTTCGCAAAGACTGGGGAGAAACATTAGCAATATCATGCCCATCAATCAAAATCCGTCCATTGTGAGGACGATATAAACCTGCAAGTAAATTTACTAAAGTACTTTTACCAGAGCCACTCGCACCAACAACAGCAATTGTCTGTCCTGCTTTTACCCGAAAGGAAATATCTTGTAGAGTGTTACATTCCGTAGCGGTATTGTAAAGGAAACTGACATTCTCAAAATGTACGTCACCGCGAATCTGTGGTAACTCCAGTGGCAGTTTTTGTAGATTTGCTTCTGGTTGGGTGGCTAAAACATCATTGAGATGTTCAAGAGAAATTACTACTTCTTGAAAATCATCCCACAGCCCCACTAAAGCCAATACAGGTTTGACTATACTACCAACCATCATACAAAAGGCAACAAACTGACCAACCGACATCTCCTCATTAATCACCAACGTCGCCCCGTACCAAAACAAGGCGGTACTACCGAGATGATTGATTGAACCTGTTGCTAGTTGCAAGTTATTTGCTAACTTTTGAGCGCGAAACCGCGTCTGTACCATATTTGTTAAGCGTTCTTCCCAACGCCAACGCATTACATTTTCTGTTGCGGCAGTTTTGACTGTGGCAATACCAGCGACGATTTCTACTAGTACAGAATTTTGCGCTGCTGATTTGTGCAACAGTTCTCGCGATACTTTTTTGAGGAATGGATTAGCTGCGATAGTCAAAATCGCGATTAATAGAATTAAACCCACTACCATGCAAGTAAGGCGTAAATTGTAATAAGCCATTAATCCTAGGTAGACAACCACCATCAAAGCATCCAGGGTGGTAACTATAGCTTGTTTGGCAAAAAACAATTGAATTTTGCGGTTTTCTTGAATGCGAGTAATAATATCTCCTACCTGGCGCGATGCGAAAAACTGCAATGGCAAGCGCAGTATGTGGCTCATAAAACTGCTGAGTTCAGCAAGATCCATGTGGTTGGAGAAATAATAGAGCAGGTATTGGCGTACTGCTTGGATGGTAATTCGCCAGAAGCCGAAAAAGAGGAAACAAATAGCAAAGACATTGAGAGCGAGTAAACTTTTATACGGCAATACTCGATCCAGCACAACTTGGCTAATTATGGGAACCGCTAGTGCAAAAACTTGTAGCAGTACCGAAGCCAGAATGATTTGCCCCAGTAGCTGGCGTTGATGCCAAAATGTATACCAAAAGCTACCAAAAGAAGTTTTTTTACTTTGTTTGGCTTCTAGACGTTCGGTGGGAAACAATAGCAGCGCGTATCCTGTCCAATTTGCTTCAAACTCTGTTTTGTGTAGCGATCGCTTACCGATTGCCGGATCAGAAATTAACACGCGATCACCTTTGACTCGCCAAACAACCACAAAGTGAATTCCTTGCCAGTGAGCAATCCAAGGTTTAGCTTGCAACTCTAGCTTGCTCAAAGAAGCCCTGACTGGTAACGCATCATATCCCACAATCTCTGCTGCATCTGCTAAAGCAGTTAAAGATGTACCCGTGCGGTTTGTTTGTGCAAAGTTTCGCAGCGTAGTCAAGCTCAAGCGTTTACCCCAATAAAGGCTAATCATCGCCAAACACGCTGCACCGCAATCTGATGAATCTTGCTGCCCAATAAAAGGATAGCGACGCCAAAACCTGTTAGCCAAGGGATGCTGGTTTCTAGTTGCACAAAAGTCAATCTCTGTTGTCGTTGAAAGTACTTTTGGTCTTTCTAGCTGTGGCTCGCTAGAATACGCGGAGGGAAAACTCTCCGTGTCTCCACCTCCCCGTGTCCCCGTGTCCTTTTGATCCTGTCTGGTGAGAAAAATTTCTGGGGCGATCGCAGCTACTGATTCCCAATTTACTTTAGAAACATGGTATGTTACAATCTCTGTTTGAGCTGTCCAATCTGGAATTGCGAGATTGGAGTCATCCCAACTTTCTCCTACTATTGGTGGTTGAGTTTCTGTGGAAGAACTGCTAATCTTTCCATGTACCAACCAAAAGCATCCCTCTAAAGAAGAAGTTACTTCTACCAAAGAGGAGCCAGCACTAATCTTAGTTTTTACTAAGTAAGGTACAAGCTTTTGTAAAGTATGACTGGTCTGTGAACGTAATTCAGTAGCAGTTTTGAAGAAAATTAATGTTTGTCGCTCATAAGTAGCTTGCTGTAAATAATCATTCAAATCGGGAAGCTGCTCTAACCACTGTTTGAGACTATCTAAGCAAATATATGCTATGAAACCGTCACTAGCTGCAACTGCCCGGTAAGATAAAGGCTGATAGTAGAATAAATCATCTACTCCAAAGGTTTGCTCTGCCAATAGTAAGTGGGTTGATACTTCCCGCCCGGTACTTGTGTCAAATCCTAAAAGCCGCACTCTACCTTTACAAACCAGGAAAAGAAAATTGCTACCATCTTCTGTTTGTTGATTGGGAGTATAACTAGCTAGATCGTCACCTAGTTGAAACTCACGCATCACCCAAATCTGACTAAAGTCCGATAGAAGGATTGAATTTCCTGCAACTGTCCTTAAAAACTTTAGGATAGTTACTTGTGGAGTGGAAGAGCGTTGGTTAGTTGTATAAGCCTGCTCTCGTTGAACTCCTGACGATGAGTACGAGTTCATTGTTTTGATATCTGTGTAAGCTAATTAATTTAATTTTTGAAGCGTCCATTTGCATTTCAGACAGTTCAAAACTTCTTTGACTGAAGCACTTACCTTACAACAATAAATTTTGAAAAGTATATTTTTGTTTGTTTTTCATTACTGCTTGCTCCTTTTAATTTGTGTTATTAATTTTTCTACTGTGAAGGTTTAAAAATTCCTGTATCCAATACTTAATATCCAGTTACTTTGAATAAATTACTAAACTTAGGTGTTTCTCATTTGTGTTACTAAGCATCGCTACTTAAGTAAAAAGTATTAGATTTTAAACAGAGAAGAGAAATTCGTATTTACGTAAAAAAGATGAGAAATAGAGTGTTGATGTCATAACTTCTTAACATTGAAAATTTTTACTGATAATAATTACTAATGTCCCCAGAACCACAAGCCGAATACTGAGATTGGAAACAGAAAATTTTGATCTGGAGACTTCAAAACCAAAATTAAACTTATTTTTAGTACTAGCTACTCCGGAATAATTCACCTGTCTCATTTGTTAACTTTATTACATTACCATTGATGCAAAAATCTGTTATACTACCACTTTTTCAGTAAAATACAACATAATCATTGTCCAAAAAAGCAGCCAGATAAAAGAGATTAGTTGCAATTGTTTGAGAATTCATATTAGTCAATTACAATCAATTGCAATGAAAAACCGGACTTTTATATCCGGGTAATAAAAAAATCTTGGGAGTAGGGGTGTGGGGAGAGGAGGAGACAAGGGGACAAGAAAGCAGAGGGGACAAGGGGACACGGGGACAAGCAGAGTAATAAACAATTGTACAGACGCAATTATTTGTCCCGTCCCTACCCAATGACTAATGACTATTGACTATTGACTAACCAAGAACTAAATAAATTCCCCAAATTGCCATTGCCCGTAGATAAGTACTGGCACGGAAAGTTCCAACCGCAGTGATAGCTTCAGGTGTGCGGAATTGTAGCCCATGATCATAAATTTGTTGGACTACCGCTTTTGTTAGATTCATGGCTTCATCTTTCATTCCCATTTGTACTAAAAATGCTGCCAAACCAAAATTGATCCCTGTCCACACTTCCAAAGGATGGGTAGCTTTGGGATTTTCTGGTGAACCATCACGTTTAAGTCCGTTAGCAGCACCAAACTTGCCATGATTAAACTTAAGAAAGCAAGCATCGTAAATAGTTTTCAAAGCAGACAAAGCGCGATCGCTCCTGACAATATCAGGCAATCTCAATAAACGTGCGTAGAACTGTCCGCACAATTGATCCGCCATCACTACATCCGAACCGCTTTCACTATCGAGTCTGTAATACTGCCCATTCCAAAGTTTCTCTTCATAAATTGGGCGAGATTGTTGTAACCATGCTTCGTAGATAGATTTTTGCTCTAATAATTTTTCTGTATTGTCTGTACCTTGAGCTTTTGTTATCAAAACATCACAAATTGCGATCGCAGCTTCCAAAGCTGCCAACCACAACCCACCACAATAAGCACTTACTCCCCGTAGTCGCCAGTCATCAAAAGTTTGATCGGGCGCACCGGAATTTTCCGGAATTCCATCACTATCTTTGTCAAAAGTCTTTAGATAGTTGAGGGTTTCCACAATGGCATTCCAGCAGGCTGCTAGAAATTGCACATCATCAGCACCAGTGAGGAGAAAATCACGATATACCTGCAAAACAAAATCACTACCTAAATCTTTCCACAAATTGCAATCTTGGTAACTGGTATAGTTCGTCTTTTCCCAAACGTGTTCATTGGGAGCGCCCAAGTCGTGAGGCGTTGCACCTGCTACCTTGCGAACAGCCATAGGACTTTCTGCACCAATGGTGTAATAGTAGCCAATAACGCGGCGGCGATCGTCACTTTTAGGAATCGCCCGTGCAAAGGCACGAATCACAGCTTTCTCCAGTTCTGGGAAAAGTATCAACAGTGCAAAAGAACCATACAACCGCACATCAAGACTCTCGTACCAGCGATAGTCCAAGCATTCTAGCACTGCAAATTGACCAATCGGATCACGCTCTGATGCCGCACTCCAAAGAGTACCGCCAGCAGTAAGATCGTAAAGCTCATTCAACAAAGCCATTTTGAACCAATCTGGTAAGTCTGCACGCTCAAGAATAGGTTGTTGCCATGCTTGAATCTGCTGTTGCCAGATTTGATATTGTTGTAGCGCAGTAGACGCGATCGCCCAAGCATTCTTGCCGTTATTACCAAAAAAGTCTGTATATCTGCGGTCATATTTGATGCCAGCTGCAAATTCAGTCACAGGAAAATCCCATATTAGAACAAAAGGAATTTGCAATGTTGCACCTGGTTGCACAGTAAACCGCACAGCGAGTGCTGCTCCGATTTGTTCATCCTCTTTTGCTGGAGTTTTATTTATATAGTTAGGCAGAGAGCCATTTTGTACAAAGCTTTCCCAGACATCTTCACCCGTACCAATTGGGTTCCAACGAGTGTGGTGAAAGATTTCCACATTCGGCTCTTTGCGTGTGGCAATACACCACTGCCCCTCTCCTTCCTGAACGGATTCACCTATAGCCAAGCGATCTAAAATACAGCCGATATATTCAGTATTTTCAAACAACTCGTTAAAATTATCCTTACTTTCATTCAAGCGTGGTTGATACTCGTAAACTGGGCTACCATCATCCCGCAATCGTATCTCAGGAGATTTCAAAGCATTAGTAAACCAACCCACCATATTTTGCCAGGTGAGCATAATACTCAAAGTAATAGGTGCATTTGTTGGATTACGTACAGTCCACAGAAATACCGCCACAGGATAGCTAGTTTCTTGGTAGTTATTTGCCCAAATAGGAGAAAATTGTTCACAAGTTAACTGGGTTTTATATACCCCTTCATAAACAAACCAACTGCGGGGATAAAGAGCATGGTAAGTACCACTTACGCCGTCTTGACTTGTTGGATACCACTGCCACGCTTGCAGGCTACTATCTTCCGGAGGTTCTGTACACAAAGCATAAGCTTGGGAAGATGTGCCATCTGACTCAAATACACTGAATTGACAGGCGGGAATATTTTTGAAGATATGTTCGCCACCGTCGATATGCCACAGATTAAAATCTCCCCGCGAAGAACGGCCGATACAACCCGCACCGAAACCGCCTAAAGGCATTCCATGCCAGGGGCCATCATCAACATTACTAGCATAGCGGACAGTGTAGGGCTTGTCCCAGCCTAAACCAATGGGACGACTCCAAGTACAGGAAGGAATTTGCGGAGAGGATTGATTTGTCATCGCCTCAATTAACAGCGTGCAGTCACGATAATGAAGACTAGCGCGATGTGTAAAATTTCTCAAGTCAACTGTTAGGAAATTTACACTTCACTTCCATCTAAGAGTTATTAGTTGTTTTGTGCGATCGCGCTCTCACCATCGCTGTATACTTCTCATATAGCATCTAGAAATTCAATCCGATGCGCCAAAGTCAGCCCAAGGATGAATCACTCGAAACGATAAGCCTTCTAGATGAGTTGCCCGATCGACCAGTGCTTTCGAGTAAATCGAAGGGTTGGAATGGCATCACGATTGAATACTACCATCATCCCGCCAATGAATTAGTTTCTCCTCCGCTCTCACAACACCTGATCACCTTAAACTGTGGTTCACCCTACCGCTTAGTGCAGCAACTTGATGGACAGGTTTATGAAGGACAGGTTGTGAAGGGAGACATTATCCTCACACCTGCATATCACCCGACACAATGGTACTGGGATCGTGAGGTGGATGTTTTGCACCTGTGCTTTGAACCAACGTTTGTCGCTAAGGTGGCAGCAGAAGCAGTTGAAGTTGATGCTGCTCATGTTGAAGTCTTCAATTATTTTGCTGTGGCCGATCTCCAAATTCAGCATATCAGTCATTTGCTCCTGACAGAATTAGAGTCTGAAAAACTGGGTAATCGTCTCTACGCTGAATCATTAGCGAATGCTCTAGCTGTTCATTTAATTAGAGAGTACAGTAGCGTTGAGAAAATTGTTAGGCAGTACTCTGGTGGTTTATCTAAGTCTAACTTGCAACGAGCGATCGCCTATATTCAAGAGCATTTAGACCAAGATATAAGTTTGGATGAAATTGCGGCTGAAATAAATCTGAGTTCGTATCATTTTGCTCGTTTATTTAAACAATCAACAGGTTTAGCACCCCATCAGTATCAGATTCGTTGTCGAGTCGAACGTGCAAAGGAATTATTGCAACAGGGCGATATGGCGATTGCTGATATTGCCACCTATGTTGGTTTCTACGATCAAAGTCACCTCAATCGCCATTTCAAAAGGATTGTAGGAGTTTCGCCTAAAGCCATTCAGCAAAACAGCAAGAACGTCCTCTGGATCGGCAAGAGCGTACAAGACTACACTGCTTGAGTCTCCCTACAGTAAAAGCAGATAGCAAAGAACACATTCTTTCTGCTGTAAAGGATATGACAAACTTCAACGACTACAAAAACAAGTACGAAAATCTCCGCATGGAGCGCACCAACTCTGGCATTTTGACAGTGACTATGCATACCAATGGCGGTTCCCACATCCATACAGGTAAAGCACATCGAGAATTTCCAGATGCGTTTGGTGAAATTGCTCGCGATCGCCAGAATGAGGTTGTTATTTTTACAGGTGCTGGCGACAAATGGATCAGTCACATTGACTTTTCTACCGTGGATGACATCACGCAACCTGCTGGTTGGTATGCCATTCTTACTGAGGCTCGCCAGCTTCTTTATAATTTTCTCGATATTGGCGTTCCGGTTATCTCAGCCGTTAATGGCCCTGCTCCCATTCATGGTGAGTATGCGCTAATGGCAGATATCATCTTAGCGGCTGAGGAGGCTTACTTTCAAGATAACCAGCATCTATCAGTTGGGGGTGGGGTTGTACCAGCCGATGGAGTACAGATTCTATACCCGGCAGCAATGGGTGATATTCGGGGGCACTATTTCCTGTTGACGATGCAGAAATTGACAGCCAAGGAAGCATTGCAAATCGGCATGGTTAATGAGGTTCATCCCCGTGACAAATTGCTGGCAAGAGCCAATGAGTTAGCACAGCAACTTCTTCGCCTCGATCCATATACACGCCGCTACACTCGGCTTATGTTTACTCGAAAACTCAAGCGAAAAGTGATTGATGAACTGTCATTTGACATGGGATTAGAGGGGCTTTCAATCGTCTCAGCCGTGAAACCCAAAAATTCTTAATCGATTGAAGAAGCAAAAGCCGCTTGGAAAAACTGCTAAAAATATGTGTGGAGTAAGGAACTAAAATAAAATCACCCTGACTGAGCCAGAAATTATTTCCTACATCACCCAAGCAGAATCTGTACTACCTGGATTTATGCTTGACCTAGCTCCTTTTTTCAATCTTTAGATAGAAGTAGATTTATTTCAAATCCAGCAACCCTTCTTCCTTCAACTTCGGATTAAATCTAATTTGTGCTTGCAATCCACGCTCCTCTAAAACTTTTAAAATTTCTGCCTCTACTCGTCGCGCTACATTTTTAATAATTTTAGTTTTTGCCATTTCATCAATGGAATTCTCATAATTTGTATTTTCCTCTGGTGTCATTGAGACTTTGGCATCCATTGGCTGCGTCCATTTTTCTTTCTCATCTTTATTTCCCACAGGCACACTACCATTTTCTTCTATCCATGCCTTCTCAATATTTTCTAATACTGTGCGACTGGGACGTTCAATTGTTTGGATTTTCACCCAATAACACTTTTGTGGTTGACGTACTAAGTGCTGCTTAAGACTGAGATAAGCATCACGAGAATATCCCACATATTGCAGTATTTTTTCCTGGTCAAAAATAGCGTAAACTCCTATTTGACCTTGAAAATTTTCAGGTAATTGACCATGAGCATTAATATAAGGAATATATTCTAAACTTGCTAGAGAAGGAATATTTGTTTCTATTGACATAAATAAAATTAAAAATTTAAAAGTTAGTATTTTTGGCTTGTAGATAACAAATGACTATTTTTTTCACCATTACCCATTAAATCTTTACTATAAATCGCACAAAGACGACTGGGCTGAAAAATTTTAGCTGTGAACATAAAATTAACTGGCACGTTAATAATAACGTACTCGTCAGATTCGTGATATTTTTCAAATTCTACTGGCATTCCTTTGGGAGTCGCTGTACTGTAGGGAACTGGTTGAAAAAGCAATTCTGTAAACTCTACTTTCTCACACTGTAAATTTTGACAAATTTGATTTAAAAAAGCTTCGCTAGTCAATAATTTAAATAGAGTTTCTTTTGCTTGTGATTCGAGAGTGAAACTGTTATCAAAATTTTCGACAATTTTCAGAATCATTTTACTTACAGGTAATTGTTAACTACTGAGAACTATTGCGTCCATCACTGAAGCGTGCTAAAAAACACCACTTTAAATTAGCCTATTGGATAGTGTGACTCCTGTCAGCAGAGAAAGGTGGCTGTTTGTGATTAAGAATTGTGAAGCTAATTATTTTTAGGTTTATATTCTGTTTTGAAAATAAGGCACAGAGGCAGTACGGTGGAGAGCCAGCACCGTATCCATTGGTAGGGATAATACTATTCACAAAAAATCTGATACAAATACAGACCTTGCCCAGACGCGATATATAGCGTTTGGGAAAAATTCATGTGTATCGTAAATTAACGTGAAAGGGGATAAGAACCCCAGACAACATTTTGTCTAACCCTTAATTTCTAAGTTAAGGAGATTAAATTAAAAATTGTTGAATAATTAGCCCAATTTGGGTGATTGTGATAGAAAAATCTCTCTCATAATTTAGCTGAGTTAGGTTTCTGAGTAATCTTTTGGAACCTTGTTAGAGGGTAGCCTGCAAAGTGACATCTTCACACAGTGTTTTGGCGAGGAATAGACCATGAGCAAGCTCAAACACCTTTGGATTATCCTGGCGTCTTTAGTACCGTTAACAAGTTTGAGCAATAAGGCTCAGGCACAGTTCGATCCTTTCATCTCCCAACCACAGATACCACCTCCAATAAATGCACCAGCAATGTCGATAGAGCAGCAAATGCGAGATCGGATAGAACGTCAAAGAGTAATTCCAGTTCCCAATTCCATCAGCAATCCCAAACTTGCGACTGCTTATGTCAAAGAGGGCTTTGAACACTATAATCGAGGAGAGTATCACAAAGCCGTCTCAGCTTACAATTTAGCACTCTATTACAACTCAAGTTATGCGGTTGCTTATCTTGGCCGTGCTATGGCTTTGAGAAAATTAGGAGATAAACACAATGCATTTTTGGATGCTCGAAGAGCATCTCATTGGTCTCGCCAACAAGGAAATATGAAAGTTCTGAATGCAGCAGAAAAATTTAAGCGCGTGATATATAGATAATACATATAATACCAAGTCCCAAGCAAACAGCGGTTAGTTTTAGCTAACACAAATGTATAATCACAGTTGCTGCAATCTAATCATATTCCCAGAACTGGAGCAATTAAAAGAATTAGTGAAGCGGAAAATTAGTAAATCTTTAACTGGTGTTTGGGAAAGAAGAAAAATTTATTGCATCAAATTCAGGCATCCACATTTTTTTTGCGCAAACCCATTTTCATCGTGTGTCACTGCCCACACTCGTGGTGGCACTAGCCGTAGATTGGGTAGGTTAGAAAACTCAAGCGCAAGTTTTTTCTCGGCAATCTTAACATTGGCGTTCTGGATGCTATATTAGTAAATCTAGTAGTGTGTGTACATATATATAGTCTTTACTGGAATTGACTGTGGCGAATACAAAGTCTGCTCTGAAACGCGCCAAAATCGCAGAACGCAATCGTTTGCGCAACAAATCTTATAAATCAGCGGTAAAGACGCTGATGAAGAAATACCTTGCTGCTGTTGAAACCTATGCAGCTAACCCTAGTCCAGAAGCCCAGCAAGAAGCACTGGCTCGAATGTCGGAAGCTTATAGCAAAATCGATAAAGCCGTGAAGCGAGGTGTTCTTCATCCCAATAATGGAGCTAGAAAAAAATCAAGATTAGCTCGTAAATTTAAAGCCAAAACGCAAACAGCAGCAACTGCACAATAGTCAAAATTCAGCAGTCAGCAGTCATGTATGCTCTTGACTTTTGACTAGTGAAAATTGTACAGACGCGATGTTCCTCGCGTCTAACCAATGGCTAATGACTCAAATGCAGCTAATCGACACCCACGTTCACATAAACTTTGAACTTTTCCAGTCAGACTTAGAATCAGTACGATCGCGGTGGCAAGAGGCAGGTGTTGTGCGACTAGTACATTCCTGTGTGGAGCCAGCAGAATTTTCTAGTATCCAAGCTCTAGCTCAACGTTTTCCCGAAATTAGCTTTGCTGTGGGGTTACATCCTTTAGATGCAGATAAATGGCATCAACAAAGCGTAGATGAAATTAGTTCTCTAGCTCGTTCCGATTCTAAAGTAGTAGCAATTGGGGAAACAGGACTGGATTTTTACAAGGCTGATAACTACGAACACCAGATTATGGTGTTTGAGGCGCAGCTTGCGATCGCGACTGAACTAAATTTACCAGTGATCATCCACTGCCGTAACGCAGCGGTAGAGGTAAGACAAGTGCTGGAAAGATGGAAAAATCTCAAAGGCGAAAGTTTGCGGGGTGTAATGCACTGCTGGGGTGGAACACCAGAAGAGACTCTATGGTTTGTTGACTTAGGCTTTTACATTAGCTTTAGTGGTACCGTTACCTTCAAAAACGCCAAGCCAATCCAAGAATCTGCTGTTGTAGTTAGAAGCGATCGCCTGTTAATCGAAACAGACTGTCCGTTTTTAGCTCCAGTTCCCAAACGGGGCGAACGGCGCAACGAACCTGCTTACGTTCGTTATGTAGCCGAACAAGTAGCTCGTCTGCGAGGAGAAACGACAGATGCGATCGCATCTGTGACTACTCAAAATGCTTGTAAATTATTCGGCTTGGCACTGTAAAAGTGCGATTATAGGTGAACTCTGAAGGATGTAAAAAAAACATTATTTGTTAGGAGGACAAAATGTGATAAGATTATTGCCTCCAAAACAGGTTTCCTTACGCCATAATGTTTAAGGAGGCAATAGCTAACATCTCTACTTCAGTTGTACCAATTTTGCTTAACTATCCTCCTAATACTTAGAGGCAATGTATATATCTATGACAAGCCTTTTCCATAGTAGGTAGAGAAAATATTTAGTTTTGAGGTAGCAGAAATCTAGATTTAAAGCAATACAAATTTATTTTATAAAAGTATTTTCCTGTGAATACCACCCATAAAAATCAAGCTACACAAAGACACAGCAAGCTTGGCACATTACTCCCTCAGTATTAGAATATCATCGCTCTGGATAGTAAAGACAGGAACTTAATTGAAGGCAACAGCAAAAGAACTGTATAGCTGAAACAGCGCGGTTTTGGAGGGTGAAGTGATAAAAGCAAAACATATATTGGCAACGCTAAACCAGCTACTCTTAAAAGTTAAGCAAATCACTAAATTTTGGCAACTATTGCCCTTAAACAGGTCAATGGCCCTCTTGCCAAAATTGCTTTTTCCAGGTCTAATTGCTCCGTTTGCCTGCACCTGCACCTAGCAGATGGTGTCAGGATAAGTTCCCACACACCCACAATTTTAACCAGGTTGACAAAGGTAGAGGCATGACTAACGAAACTATTATGGAACCCGCCTTTTTGTTGCCCGACTTAATTGAGATCCAGCGTTCTAGCTTTCGTTGGTTCTTAGAGGAAGGGCTAATAGAAGAACTTAACTCCTTTAGTCCGATTACTGACTATACTGGCAAACTAGAGCTACACTTTTTAGGTCAGAATTACAAACTCAAGGAGCCAAAGTATAGCGTTGAAGAAGCAAAAAGGCGGGATAGCACTTATGCTGTTCAAATGTATGTACCCACGCGTTTAATTAACAAAGAAACGGGGGAAATTAAAGAGCAAGAAGTATTTATTGGAGATCTGCCTCTGATGACAGAGCGCGGTACGTTTATTATTAACGGTGCCGAGCGTGTGATTGTCAACCAGATCGTGCGATCGCCTGGAGTATATTACAAATCCGAAATTGACAAAAACGGGCGGCGTACTTATTCAGCTAGTTTAATTCCTAACCGGGGAGCATGGCTGAAATTTGAAACAGACCGTAACGACTTGGTATGGGTTCGCATCGACAAAACCCGCAAACTCTCAGCCCAGGTATTGTTGAAAGCTTTGGGCTTGTCAGACAACGAAATCTTTGATGCCCTGCGTCACCCAGAATATTTCCAAAAAACCATTGAAAAAGAAGGGCAATTCTCCGAAGAAGAAGCATTGATGGAGTTGTATCGCAAACTACGTCCTGGTGAGCCACCTACAGTTTTAGGCGGACAACAACTTCTTGACTCCCGTTTCTTCGATCCCAAACGCTATGACTTGGGACGTGTAGGAAGATACAAACTCAACAAAAAACTACGCCTGCAAGTACCAGAAACAGTGCGGGTACTTACTCCCCAAGACATCTTGGCTGCGGTAGATTATCTGATTAACTTAGAGTACGACATTGGTAGCACAGACGACATAGACCACCTCGGAAATCGCCGTGTTAGAAGCGTCGGCGAACTGCTACAAAACCAGGTACGGGTGGGTTTAAATCGCCTAGAGAGAATTATCCGGGAAAGAATGACCGTATCTGATGCCGAAGTCTTGACACCCGCTTCCCTAGTTAACCCCAAACCTTTAGTAGCGGCAATTAAAGAATTCTTCGGTTCCAGCCAACTGTCACAGTTCATGGATCAAACCAACCCCCTAGCAGAATTGACCCATAAACGTCGTCTTTCTGCCCTGGGGCCTGGTGGTTTAACTCGCGAACGCGCTGGCTTTGCCGTGCGAGACATTCACCCCTCCCACTACGGACGCATTTGTCCCATCGAAACCCCAGAAGGGCCAAACGCTGGTTTGATCGGTTCTCTAGCAACCCACGCGCGGGTAAATCAGTACGGTTTCTTAGAAACGCCCTTCCGTCCTGTAGAAAATGGGCGCGTCAGATTCGACTTGCAACCAGTCTACATGACTGCCGACGAAGAAGACGACTTCCGGGTGGCAGCAGGAGACGCGCCAATTGATGAAAACGGTCACCTGATCGGGCCGCAAGTACCTGTACGTTATCGTCAGGATTGGGCAACCACCACACCCGAACAAGTAGACTATATCGCAGTTTCCCCAGTACAAATCGTGTCGGTGGCTACGAGCATGATTCCCTTTTTGGAGCATGACGATGCCAACCGCGCTTTGATGGGATCGAATATGCAACGGCAAGCAGTACCCCTGCTTAAACCAGAGCGTCCATTGGTAGGCACTGGCTTAGAAGCACAAGGAGCGCGGGACTCCGGGATGGTGATTATCAGCCGTACCGACGGAGAAGTCACCTATGTAGATGCCACCAGGATTCGTGTGCGTCCCAAACCTAATACTCCCGAACAAGAGTACACACTTTCTAAATACCAGCGTTCCAACCAAGACACCTGCCTCAACCAAAAACCATTGGTACGTATAGGTGAGCGGGTTGTAGCCGGTCAAGTCTTGGCGGATGGTTCTTCTACCGAAGGTGGGGAGTTAGCACTAGGTCAAAATATCATCGTCGCTTATATGCCTTGGGAAGGCTACAACTACGAAGACGCAATTTTAATTTCCGAAAGACTCGTACAAGATGATGTCTACACTTCAATTCACATTGAAAAATATGAAATTGAAGCCAGACAGACAAAACTCGGCCCAGAAGAAATCACCAGAGAAATTCCCAACGTTGGTGAAGATGCGCTGCGAAATTTGGATGAGCAGGGAATTATCCGCATCGGTGCATGGGTAGAAGCCGGAGATATCTTAGTAGGTAAAGTTACCCCGAAAGGTGAATCTGACCAACCGCCAGAAGAAAAACTGCTGCGAGCAATCTTCGGTGAAAAGGCTAGAGATGTACGGGATAACTCCCTGCGCGTACCCAACGGAGAAAAAGGACGCGTAGTTGATGTACGTCTTTTTACCCGCGAGCAAGGCGATGAATTGCCACCAGGAGCCAACATGGTGGTGCGGGTTTATGTAGCTCAGAAGCGCAAAATCCAAGTTGGTGACAAAATGGCAGGACGCCACGGAAATAA
The DNA here is from genome assembly GCF_038404745.2 of Chlorogloeopsis sp. ULAP02. Taxonomy (NCBI): domain Bacteria; kingdom Bacillati; phylum Cyanobacteriota; class Cyanophyceae; order Nostocales; family Chlorogloeopsidaceae; genus Chlorogloeopsis; species Chlorogloeopsis sp. ULAP02. Next base: position 70,501 of record NZ_JAYKTT020000024.1, read on the forward strand.
AGGGATTATTTCCAAGATTTTACCAATGGAAGATATGCCCTACTTACCCGATGGCTCACCAGTAGATATTGTGCTTAACCCCTTGGGCGTACCCAGCCGGATGAACGTCGGTCAGGTATTTGAGTGTCTATTGGGTTGGGCTGGTCAAAACATGGGAGTGCGGTTTAAGATTACGCCTTTTGACGAAATGTACGGCGAAGAAGCATCCCGTTCGATAGTACACGGCAAATTACAAGAAGCCAGAGACGAAACAGGTAGAAACTGGGTATTTAACCCAGACGATCCTGGCAAAATTCTGGTGTATGACGGACGTACTGGCGAACCCTTTGACCGTCCGGTGACTGTGGGTGTGGCTTATATGCTGAAGTTGGTACACCTAGTAGACGACAAGATCCACGCTCGTTCTACAGGCCCTTATTCCTTGGTTACCCAGCAGCCCTTGGGTGGAAAAGCACAACAAGGTGGACAGCGGTTTGGAGAAATGGAAGTGTGGGCATTGGAAGCCTTTGGTGCAGCTTACACCTTGCAAGAGTTGCTCACAGTCAAATCTGACGATATGCAAGGGCGTAACGAAGCATTGAATGCGATCGTCAAAGGTAAAGCAATTCCTCGCCCAGGAACACCAGAGTCCTTCAAAGTGTTGATGCGAGAATTGCAATCTTTAGGGTTGGATATTGCCGTCCATAAAGTGGAGACACAATCAGATGGCAGTACCGTAGATGCGGAAGTTGATTTGATGGCAGATAATAACGCCCGTCGCACACCTCCACGACCAACCTATGAATCTTTAAGCCGGGAGTCACTGGAAGAAGAAGAGTAAATAGGGACTAGGGACTGGGGACTGGGGACTAGGGTTTAGAAAGTAAGAAATTAGATAGAACAACAGGAAACTTTAATCTCTAATTTCTAGCCCCTAGCCTCGGAACCCTTAAACCCTAACCCTTGAAAAACTGAATACTCCTACTAGCACGGTTTGCAATACCCGTGCAAATTAAGTGAATTCAAATTCATAACTTAGAACGCAGCACTAAAACAGATGAGAAACGCCCAAACTAATCAGTTTGACTACGTAAAAATCGGTTTGGCATCACCAGAACGTATTCGTCAGTGGGGTGAAAGAACACTGCCCAACGGTCAGCTTGTCGGCGAAGTTACCAAACCTGAGACGATTAACTACCGGACTCTGAAGCCAGAAATGGATGGCTTATTTTGCGAGCGTATTTTTGGCCCGGCTAAAGACTGGGAGTGCCACTGCGGTAAGTATAAAAGAGTGCGCCATCGTGGCATCGTCTGCGAACGCTGTGGGGTAGAAGTCACAGAATCACGAGTTCGCCGTCACCGGATGGGCTACATTAAACTTGCTGCACCCGTAGCTCATGTTTGGTATCTCAAGGGGATTCCCAGTTATATTTCTATACTGCTGGATATGCCTCTACGGGATGTCGAGCAAATTGTATATTTCAATTCTTATGTTGTACTTAGTCCTGGTAATGCTGAAACTCTAACTTATAAACAGCTACTCAGTGAAGATCAGTGGCTAGAAATTGAGGATCAGATTTACAGTGAAGATTCCACATTGCAGGGTGTTGAAGTAGGTATTGGAGCAGAGGCACTTTTGCGCTTACTTGCTGACATCAATTTAGAACAAGAAGCTGAAAGCTTGCGGGAGGAAATCACCACCGCCAAAGGTCAAAAAAGAGCAAAACTAATTAAGCGTCTGCGGGTAATTGACAACTTCATTGCCACAGGCTCTAAACCAGAGTGGATGGTGATGACAGTAATTCCTGTTATTCCCCCAGATTTGCGCCCGATGGTGCAGCTCGATGGTGGACGATTTGCGACTAGTGACTTAAACGATTTGTATCGGCGGGTAATTAACCGTAACAATCGTTTGGCACGCCTACAAGAAATTTTGGCTCCAGAAATTATTGTTCGCAACGAAAAGCGGATGCTTCAAGAAGCAGTAGACGCTTTGATTGATAACGGTCGTCGCGGACGGACGGTGGTAGGAGCAAATAACCGACCACTCAAGTCACTGTCAGACATTATTGAAGGTAAACAAGGGCGTTTCCGACAAAACTTGTTGGGTAAACGGGTAGACTACTCTGGGCGTTCCGTAATTGTGGTGGGGCCAAAGCTGAATATCCACCAATGCGGTTTGCCACGGGAAATGGCGATTGAGCTATTCCAGCCATTTGTCATCCACCGTCTAATTCGCAGCGGCATGGTGAACAACATTAAAGCCGCGAAAAAATTAATTTCTCGTTCTGATCCCAGTGTTTGGGATGTATTAGAAGAAGTAATTGAGGGTCACCCTGTTTTGCTCAACCGTGCTCCCACCTTGCACCGCTTGGGTATTCAAGCTTTTGAACCAATTTTGGTGGAAGGAAGAGCGATCCAATTACATCCACTCGTATGTCCGGCGTTTAACGCTGACTTTGATGGTGACCAAATGGCGGTACACGTACCTTTATCTTTAGAAAGTCAGGCTGAAGCACGATTGTTGATGCTGGCTTCTAACAATATTTTGTCACCAGCTACAGGTAGACCAATCATTACGCCCAGCCAAGATATGGTTTTAGGAGCGTATTATTTAACTGCGGAAAATCCCCATGCCAAAAAGGGTGCAGGACGCTACTTTGCTTCTTTAGATGATGTAATTATGGCTTACGAGCAAGAGCAAGTCGATTTGCACGCCTATGTCTACGTCCGTTATGAGGGCGAGATGGAGGCAGATCAGCCAGATCATGAGCCACAAGAAGTCATCGAAAATAATGATGGTAGCCGAACTTTGTTGTATAAGTATCGTCGAGTTAGAGAAAATGCTCAAGGAGAAGTAATTACTCAGTATATATACACTACGCCAGGTCGTGTAATTTACAATAAAGCAATTCAGGAAGCGCTGGCCAGCTAATAGTTAATCGCTAGTAGCTCATAGTACTCAGCAATTAGCAATTAGCAATTAGCAATTAGCAATTAGCAATGGACTAACGACAAATGACTAACGATAAAATGATTTTCCGCAACCGTGTTGTTGATAAAGGCCAACTGCGAAATCTCATTTCTTGGGCATTTACGCATTATGGTACAGCGCGGACAGCGGTAATGGCAGATAAGCTCAAGGATTTAGGCTTCCGCTACGCCACCAAAGCTGGAGTTTCAATCAGCGTGGAAGATTTGATGGTGCCTCCTTCCAAGCGATCGCTGCTCGAAGCCGCAGAAGCAGAAATTCGCGCCACCGAAGAACGCTATCAACGTGGTGAAATTACTGAAGTTGAGCGTTTCCAAAAGGTAATTGATACCTGGAACGGAACTTCAGAAGCCCTCAAAGACGAAGTCGTCAGCCACTTCAAAAAGACAAATCCCCTGAACTCCGTGTATATGATGGCATTTTCTGGAGCTAGGGGTAATATCTCCCAGGTACGGCAATTGGTGGGAATGCGTGGACTAATGGCCGATCCGCAAGGGGAAATCATCGACTTGCCGATTAAAACTAACTTCCGGGAAGGACTCACCGTTACCGAATATATTATTTCGTCCTATGGGGCGCGCAAAGGATTAGTAGATACAGCTTTGCGGACAGCAGACTCTGGTTATCTCACCCGTCGTCTGGTAGACGTTTCCCAGGATGTAATTATCCGGGAAATAGACTGCGGTACCACTAGAGGCATTCCCCTACGGGCAATGAAAGAAGGCGGCAAAACCATGATTAACCTTGGTACCCGCCTGATGGGAAGAGTTGTCGGAGAGGATGTGATCCATCCCACGACAAAAGAAGTAATAGCACCACGAAATACACCGATTTCCGACGACTTGGCCAAAGCAATTGAAAAAGCCGGAGTGACAGAGGTCGTTGTGCGATCGCCTCTAACTTGTGAAGCGGCGCGATCGGTTTGCCAACACTGCTATGGCTGGAGTTTAGCCCACGCCAAAATGGTGGATCTGGGTGAAGCTGTAGGTATTATTGCAGCCCAAAGTATTGGTGAACCTGGTACCCAGTTAACAATGCGTACTTTCCACACTGGCGGTGTGTTTACTGGCGAAGTCGCAAAACAAGTACGGGCAGAAATGGATGGTACAGTTCGCTTTCCTAAGCGAATGCGGACAAGAACCTATCGTACCCGTCACGGTGAAGACGCCTTGTATGTAGAAGCCAACGCCACTATGGTTTTGGAGTCTCCTAGAGATAGCTCTCAAGCCAATAAGGAAATCCCTGTGACTCAAGGTTCTACACTGTATGTGACCGATGGGCAACAGGTGAAGTTGGGACAGTTAATTGCAGAAGTAGCGATCGGTGGACGCACAACTCGTGCCAATACAGAAAAAGCTGTTAAGGATGTAGTTTCTGACTTAGCAGGAGAAGTAAAATTTGCCGAACTGGTAGCAGAACAAAAAACTGACCGTCAAGGCAACACCACAACTACTGCTACACGGGGTGGTTTGATCTGGATTCTCTCAGGAGAAGTTTATAACTTACCACCAGGAGCCGAATTAGTAGTCAAAGAAAACGACACTATAGAAAGTAACGGCGTGCTAGCAGAAACTAAATTAACCACTCAACATGGTGGCGTAGTACGCCTGCCGGAAGCATTACCTGGCAAATCAACACGGGAAATTGAAATTATCACTGCTTCTGTTGTTTTAGACCAGGCAACTGTCACTGTCCAAAGTTCCCAAGGCAAGAATAACTACTTAGTCACTACTGGTAACAACCAAGTCTTTAACCTGCGTGCAACTCCAGGAACCAAAGTCCAAAATGGACAGGTGGTAGCCGAGTTGATTGATGACCGCTATCGCACCACCACTGGAGGTATGCTCAAGTACGCTGGTGTCGATGTCCAGAAAAAAGGTAAAGCCAAGCAGGGTTATGAAGTGGTACAAGGAGGCACACTGCTGTGGATTCCCGAAGAAACCCACGAAGTTAACAAAGATATCTCCTTGTTATTGGTAGAAGACGGTCAGTTCTTAGAAGCTGGGACAGAGGTAGTTAAAGATATCTTCTGTCAAAACAGTGGTGTGATTGAGGTTACGCAGAAAAATGACATTTTGCGGGAAGTAGTGATTAAGCCAGGAGAACTGCTGATGGTAGACGATCCAGAAGCAGTGATGAGCAAAGATAATACGTTTGTTCAACCTGGAGAAGAATTTATGGGACAGGTCTTCAACGACTTGCGATATATTCAGTACGTAGAAACTCCAGAAGGCCCCGCGCTGCTCTCTCGTCCTGTTGTTGAGTTTGCTGTACCTAACCAACCTGATGTGCCTTCAACTACATCTGTTAGCCAACAGACTGGGCGTTCGATTCAGTTACGTGCAGTGCAGCGATTGCCTTACAAAGATTCTGAGCGTGTCAGATCGGTTGAAGGTGTAGAACTACTGCGAACCCAGTTGGTACTGGAAATTGAACAAGAAGGTGAACAAGAACACACCTCTTCTCCCCTGGCAGCAGATATTGAGTTGGTAGTCGATCCCAATGACTCAGAAATTCAGCGCTTGCAGCTGGTTATTTTGGAATCTTTAACAGTTCGCCGAGATATTGCTGCTGATGCCACTCAAGGTAGTACTCATACCACCCTTGAAGTTGAAGACGGACAAACTATTGCCCCAGGCTCTGTCGTCGCACGTACCCAAATCTTATGTAAAGAAGGTGGAATTGTGCGCGGCGTTAAAAAAGGTACGGAAGCCGTTCGTCGCTGCTTAGTATTGCGTCGTCACACCGATATGGTCACAATTAATTCTACTGTCCAACCAAAGCTGAAGGCGGGTGACTTGGTGGTAGAAGGTGCAGAAATCGCCCCTGGCATCTTTACTGAAGAATCAGGGCAAGTGGTTGCAGTTAAAGCAGTAGGAGGTGGAGGAGCAGAGGCTACGGCTAGTTCTTCTGCCCTCGCCCCTGCCAGTTGGGAAATCACCGTTCGTGTCGGTCGTCCCTATCGCGTCAGTTCTGGTGCGGTGTTACAGGTAGAAGATGGAGATTTGGTACAGCGCGGCGATAACTTGGTGTTACTGGTATTTGAACGAGCTAAGACCGGAGATATCATTCAAGGTTTGCCCAGAATTGAGGAACTACTCGAAGCTCGAAAACCAAAAGAGGCATGCATTTTAGCAAAACGGGCGGGAGAAGTCAAGGTAGTTTATGGCGATGGTGATGAAGCGATCGCAGTCAAAGTGATCGAACCCAATGGGGTAGTCACCGATTACACTATGGGGCCAGGACAGAACTTAGTAGTTACAGATGGACAAACGGTAAGTGCGGGACAAACACTTACAGACGGGCCAGCCAATCCCCACGAAATCTTGGAAGTCTTCTTTAATCTTGGTTCTGAAGATGGAGTTTATGCCTGTGCTAGCCATGCCTTGCAAAAAGTCCAGACTTTCCTGGTAAACGAAGTGCAGTTGGTTTATCAGTCCCAAGGTATTGATATTGCCGATAAACACATTGAAGTCATTGTCCGACAGATGACTTCAAAAGTACGGGTAGATGACGGTGGTGATACGACCATGCTGCCTGGTGAATTAGTAGAATTGCGCCAAATCGAGCAAGTCAACGAAGCGATGGCAATTACCGGCGGGGCGCGAGCACAATACACTCCTGTATTACTAGGTATTACCAAAGCATCTTTGAACACCGATAGCTTTATTTCTGCCGCATCATTCCAAGAGACAACACGCGTTTTGACCGAAGCGGCGATAGAAGGTAAATCCGACTGGCTGCGCGGTTTGAAAGAAAACGTAATTATCGGACGATTAATTCCTGCGGGAACGGGCTTTAATGCTTATGAAGAACCTAGTATAGTCGAAGACTACACTGAGGGACTCAGTAGTGTTTTGGATGAAGTTGAAGATCCATTAGATATGGTGCTGGATGACCGTACAGCCCGCACTTACAATTTGGATACTCCAACTCTTGGGATGGACTCGCCCTTTGGCACCAGACGCACAGAAAAGTCGATCTTGGATGATGATGATGATTTGATTCCAAGTGAAATCAACGACCTCGCAGAAGACGATTATGAAGACGACGATTTCGAGGACGACGATTTCGAGGACGACTAAAAATTAAATGAGCCAATGATAATCTGACGTGAGGAGGCAGTAGAAGAGTAATTATTCTTGCTGCTTCCTCACGTCTGATCATTACGTGTATCTTTGCTCTGTGTCAGCTTCAACTCCTAAACACGAATCAGCTATTTTATAACTTGAGTTCGGGTTATTTAGCCATTTTTCAACAAGATTGAAATTGCTGTATTCCTTTGCTGTTCCCCCATTCTTATTTTGCTTTCTCCGCAAGAAATACGTTAGAATAAGGTACCTGAGTACTACATGATAATTCACCACCACAATCACGTTGTAGCAATAGCCTTCAATTTAGTCTGTTCTCTGGGGAACATATCACTAGAGGTGAGAATTTGTGAATGACTAAAGTTAAAGGGTTAAAATGTAGACATCCAACCGCTTGGTCTGTACTACATTCAAGCTGGTAAAGTAGATAAATAGGCAAATTTTATACTCAAACTTACTTATCTTGACAAAAACGTCTATATCTGATACAAATACATTCCTGCAACTTTGGAAGATGATAAAATCAAAAGGTGGAAATTAGCACGTCCACTTTCTGTTCGTCTCTGAATCGGTCGAAAAGTTAAGTAGCCTGATCGCACTATAATTCTTCTTCCTAATATAACCATGTGCTGGAAACCGTGGGAGTATCAAAAAAATCCAGGTTAAGCTAGAGAAGAGAGTTGGTGTTAGCTACCATACCCCTTGGGGTAAGGAGCAAGACTCATTCTCAAGCGGGAATATTCTAACGTTGGCATTGTCCTTACTCCATGCTGCGAATTATTACTCAGCAGGCAGACGTCAGATCAGAACTACAAAGGATCTGCGATCGCACCCATGATGAACAGGTGCTTCACAAAGAAGCAACAGTGAGGGAAGTGTTGCAAGCGGTGAAGCGCCAAGGTGATAGAGCTGTTTTGCATTACACAGCAGAATTTGATCATCAAATTCTTAAGTCAGAAGAACTGCGTGTTAAAGGCTCAGAAATAGATGTAGCCTACCAACAGATATCACAAGAGTTACTGGAAGCAATACGGCTAGCAAGTCGGCAAATTGAAGCTTTTCACCGCCAACGAGTTCCAAAAAGCTGGGTACACTTTGGCGATGATGAAGTAGTATTGGGCAAGCGCTATACCCCTGTAGACCGTGCGGGAATATACGTACCAGGGAGTCGTACTGCTTACCCTAGTACCGTATTGATGAGTGCAATTCCAGCAAAAGTAGCTGGAGTAGGACGCTTGCTCATGGTGACACCACCAGGGGTTGGAAAAATGATTCATCCAGCAGTCTTGGTAGCTGCCCAAGAAGTTGGAGTACAAGAAATTTATCGCGTTGGTGGAGCGCAGGCGATCGCTGCTTTAGCATACGGAACAAAAACAATTCCGAAAGTAGATGTGATCGCAGGGCCGGGTAATATTTATGTGACACTAGCCAAAAAACTCGTCTATGGAACAGTCGGGATTGATTCCTTGGCAGGGCCAAGCAGCGAAGTATTAATTATTGCTGACGAGACAGCAAATCCCGTTCATGTCGCAGCCGATATGTTGGCACAAGCCGAACAAGATCCAATGGCGGCAGCAATCTTGTTAACTACCGATCCAGCTCTAGCGAAGAACGTACAAGTCGCTGTGGAAAGACAGTTGGTAGATCACCCCAGACTGACTCTCACAGAGAAAGCGCTCGCTCATTACGGCTTGATTGTGATTGTAGAGTCCCTACCAGCCGCAGCCGAACTATGCAATGAGTTTGCCCCCGAACACTTAGAATTAGAAGTAGAAGATCCCTGGGCATTATTACCACTTATTCGCCATGCTGGTGCAATTTTTATGGGTTATTCCACACCAGAAGCAGTAGGAGACTATGTTGCCGGGCCTAACAACAGCTTACCTACTTCTGGTGCTTCTCGTTATACCTCTGTCTTGGGAGTTGAAACTTTCTTGAAAAACTCAAGTATTATTCAATACACTCCTACAGCTTTAAAAAAAGTGACAGACGCAATTAATGCACTTGCAGCAGCTGAAGGCTTACCTTCCCATGCCGATTCAGTCCGGCGTCGAGTTCAAAAAGAAGAAAATAATGAAGAATAAGCAGTTTTTGATTGTGATTTTGACAACCAACGACTAACCACTAACTACTAACTCTTACTTAAATTATTAATTTTTCCCTAGAGTTTAGATAAAAATCAAATGATGGCGTCAAACTTAAAGTGTAAGGCTATACAACTTGAAAAAGCCACAAGAATCGCTTTAATGTAAGCAGTTGATTATGACTACTCTTTTGGAGACACGACGAGTGGTGCTAAAGAATATTTTGGTAGCTCTAGACGCTTCAGAAATTGCCGACCGAGTAATTGAGACTTTACACGAGTTGGTGTTGGCAAAAGACAGCAAGGTGATTCTTTGTCATGTTTTTCCTCCTCCAGAGTCAGAAATGGAGCTATCAGCCGATCGCCCTCATCCAGACTCACCAGCACTTTCTTCTTTGCAAGTCGAAAAACAGCTGCAATTCTACCAAACTCAGCTACCTGTTGAAAGTGAAATAGAACTTGTCAGCGGTGATCCAGCAGAAGAAATTATTCGTCTTGCTAATATTTATAAGGCGGACTTGATTGTAATTGGCAGCCGCGGATTAACTGGTGTAAACCGAATTGTTCAGGGTTCTGTGAGCAGCCAAGTAGTAGAAGAAGCGCCGTGTTCTGTGTTAGTGGTAAAGGTGAAATAAAACTTAATACAGCCCAGAGAATTATATCTAGCTCGACTCTAAATTGCCAAATCGATGCTGGCAATAGCTTCATTCACAGGAGAAGACAACCTTTTTATGAACCCAATCCAAATGGGTTCACTGATGAATTTTGTAAATTAATTAAAAAATCTGAAATTATATAGATGCATCAACATTTGCAATAGTATCCGTTGCAGCTTGATTTCATTTACTATGTATATTGTTAGACTTAAACACAAATTCCAGTAAAGCTATCACAGAACAATTCCCATAATAGTTTGCTTTCTGGAGTCTTTGAGTCCAGTATACGGGCTACTTTTGCCTATATTTGGAAACTATGCCAAAATCCAAAAAGATTACCAATCAACCAATCAATCTCAGCGATCCGCAATACTATCTCAATCGTGAACTGAGTTGGTTAGAGTTTAATCATAGAGTATTACATGAAGCACTAGACCCGCGTACACCTCTGTTGGAACGTCTCAAGTTTCTGGCAATCACGAGTTCCAATCTGGATGAATTTTTTATGGTGCGAGTTGCAGCATTAAAACAACAAGTGGAAGCGAAAGTTAGCAAATTAACTTTTGATGGTTTAGTACCACAAAAACAATTAGATGAGATTAGTTTTTTTCTACGTCCTTTAGTAGCTCAACAGCATCAACATTTTGAGCAAGTATTAAAGCCACAGCTTGCAAGTCATGGCATCCACATTTTAGATTATATAGATTTGACAGAGAAACAAAGAAATTATTTAGACAATTATTTTGAAGAACAGATTTTCCCTGTTATTACTCCCCTTGCCGTCGATCCTAGTCATCCTTTTCCTTACATTTCCAATCTCAGCTTAAATTTGGCAGTTGTAGTCAAAAATCCAGACACGGAAGAAGAATTTTTTGCTAGAGTCAAAGTACCTAAAGTTTTGCCTAGATTTTTAGCTTTACCGCCAGAATTAGGAATTCAGCATCAGGGTAAACCATTTGTTTGGACTGGTATACCTTTAGAGCAGGCGATCGCTCACAATTTAGAGTCTCTATTTCCGGGGATGAATATTCAAGAATACCATCTCTTCCGTATTACTCGCGATGCTGATTTGGAACTTGAAGAAGACGAAGCTGACGATCTGCTGTTGGCAATTGAGCAAGAACTACGAAAACGGCGCGTTGGCGGTACTCCAGTGCGGATGGAAATTCAATCTCAAACTCCAGAAGCAATACGCGATCGCCTGGTAGAAGATTTAGAACTTACAGAAAGTGATGTTTATGAAGTAGATGGGCTGTTGGGGCTGCGGGATTTAATGTATTTTATGTCATTACCCCTACCAGAACTTAAAGATCCGCCTTGGCAGTCTGTAGTTCCTCCCCGCTTGCAAAGAATTCGTGAACCTAACATCGTTGGTTCAGAAGTACGGGAAATAGAGGAAGGAAAAGATTTTTTTGCTGTGATTCGGGAACGAGATTTGCTCGTACACCATCCCTATCAATCCTTTTCGGCATCAGTAGTGCGCTTTATTACCACTGCTGCCCACGATCCAAATGTGCTGGCAATCAAGATGACTCTCTACCGCACCTCTGGAGACTCACCGATAGTGAATGCCTTAATTGCCGCTGCCGAAAATGGCAAGCAGGTATCTGTATTGGTAGAGCTTAAAGCCAGGTTTGATGAAGAGAATAATATCTATTGGGCAAGACGTTTAGAAAGTGTTGGCGTTCATGTTGTTTACGGTTTAGTAGGACTAAAAACCCACAGTAAAATTGTCATGGTAGTGCGGCGCGAACAAGAACGCATCCGCCGTTACGTACATATTGGTACTGGTAATTACAATCCAAAAACTGCTAGATTGTACACAGACTTGGGATTGTTCAGCTGCCGAGAAGAATTAGGAGCTGATGTCACAGATGTATTTAATTTTTTAACTGGTTATTCCTTGCAAAAATCTTATCGGCAAATTTTGGTTGCGCCTGTGAATATGCGTGATCGCTTTTTGAGCCTCATCCATCGAGAAATTGAAAATGCTCAAGGAGGAAATGCCGGGCGAATTGTAGCCAAAATGAATTCTTTAGTCGATCCACAAATTATTGCTGCTTTGTATGAAGCATCCCGCGCTGGAGTAAAAATTGATTTAATTGTGCGGGGTATTTGCTGTTTGCGTCCTGGACTAAAAGACATTAGCGAAAATATTCGCGTTATTAGTATTATCGGCCGATTTTTGGAACACTCCCGTATTTTTTATTTTTATAACAATGGGCAGGAAGAAATTTATATCGGCAGTGCAGATTGGATGCCTCGCAATCTTGATCGCCGCGTGGAAGTAGTGACTCCAGTACAAGATCCAGATATTGCTAAAGATTTGCAAGAAATTTTAGGCATAATGCTAGCAGATAATCGCCAAGCTTGGGAATTACAAGCAAATGGTAGCTACATCCAAAGACATCCTGGTGAAGATTGTCCAGAAACTAGCTCCCAAAAAATTCTGATGTCTATGGCGTTAAACTCAACTGCGATCGCCTCAACTCTAATTAATTCAAAATAAAGTTCTGTATCTGTTGACAGCTAAACCTCAATTTTTGATTTAAATTTTCCACATAGATATTAAATGTTCATAGAGAAAGTAGGTAAATATAATTTATTCAACCATAGGATAGAGTAAAGTTTCATCATTGTTCTCATAAACTATAAAAGTTGTCGTACATCTGTTTGTTTCCTTGGATGTTAATGTTGTCTTGTGAGTCTTCTACCTTGCGTGTTTTAGTGGTTGACGACCACGAACTAACTCGTTTAACCCTGCAATTAATCTTGTCTGCTCAAGAAAAGATTCAAGTAGTAGGTTTAGCCTCTAACGGTCAAGAAGCAATAGAAATGGTTCAGCGCTACCAACCAGATGTGATTGTTTTAGATTTACAGATGCCTGTGATGGATGGTTGGAGTGCGTCTAGCCATATTAAGGCTATTGCTCCCAATACCCAGATTATTGCTTACTCTTCTGTGGAGGATTCTAAATTTATTGAAGCTAAATCAACGGCAAGTTTAGACGCTTTTTGCAAAAAAGATGTGCCAACTGGTGAACTAGTTTCTTTGGTGAAGCAGTTAGGGCAACGGGCGGCTAATGATTCAATGACCGGATAAAATATTACAGTGAACTAAGTCAGGGTGACCCAAGAAATATTCTAACTTTGGGGACTTGAAATATGAAGGGAGTGTACAAAAGGCGTCGGTAGAACCAAAAAATGATGGTTACTGCCGACGCAAATGATTATTTTTATGTGCTTAGTTGGAGCTTAATTGGATTCTGTTTCTGGAAACGTGCGTCTATATTCATCAATTAACTCATCCATTTCTTCTAACGCTTGATTGACATCTATTCTTAAAGTGCCTAAATTTGGTTGCTCCAGCAAGCCTAGCAAATACTCGCGTTTATTTTGAATTTCGGTAATTCGTTCTTTAATAGTCTGTGGATCCATTGTTTTTTCCGTTGGCAACTTTTTTCGTGTTTATTTAAAGTTAACTCAAAACTAGAAAGACTTTCGCTGCTCCTCTTCCCTAATTCTTGTGCGATCGCCGATGATAATAAAACTGAGACGCTAAGAATTAATACTAAGCTAAAGTCATGTTACGCCAAATATCTTTGGGAACACTCGGTTTAACAGTCGGTGGCATTCTAACCATCATCGGTTTCGTCGCCTACGCAGCTGATAATGCTACTCTCAATCTTGTTGGATTTTTTTACGGGATACCACTGGTGCTAGGAGGGCTAGCACTCAAAGCTAACGAACTCAAACCTATTCCCTTCAGCAAACCTACTCCACCAGAAGTTTTGGCATTGCAGAAACAGCAAGCTACTACCACTCAAAATAAAATCCGCAAGGACATCACCCGCTATAGTTACGGGCAAAATACCCACTTTGATCGCACGCTTTCTTACTTGGGTTTAAGCCCTTCGGAAGCAGAACAACCAGAGCTAACAGGGTTGCGAGAAGAAGAAATTAACGGAGCTTATGCTCTAACTCTAGAGTTTGATTCGCCGCTGATACCAATTGAACTCTGGCAACAGAAACAAGAGAAAATGACAAATTATTTCGGCCCTGGAGTAGATGTGAAAGTTAAGCAAGTAGGTTCAGATAAAATTGAACTGACGCTCATTGCTACTGCAAAATAGTCATTAGGGGCGGGTTTAGCCCGCAGAGAGTCAGGGCTAAGGCGATTATCTCATTAAACCCGCCCGTACATGGGTCATTAGTTATTAGTTATTAGAGATGAGCAAATATCTATAGACTATTGATTTTTAACTAGTGACAACAAGTTTATTTTTCCAAGCGAACTGCATACCACTGCAAATATTGCCCGACTCCAATATCCAGTTCACAAGTAGTATTAAGTAAATACTTTGCTCTTTCTTCTACAGAATTTAGTGAGCGTAGATCTGGAGATAAATCTTGAATATTAATTGTTTGTAGAATTGCTTTTAGTTTTTCTAGTAACTCCGATGCAGTCATAAATTGTTCTGGTTGATTCGTCTCTAAAACAACAAAATGTTCTTGTTGGTACATTAATGAATCAGGCATAATATACACCTAAGTAAGTAGAAATTAAGATTTAAACTTTAAAAATTTGGTTTTTGTAAATTTTTACTTAATTTTAGTTCTGCTAATCCTCATAATTTTATTTACCTGATCAAGAATTCATAAACTTCAAGTTCATATACTTCAGTAGTATCGATAGTTTATATATTTATATCATTGTTAGTAGTACTATTCAGTAATGATACTACTAAAACAAATAAATTTTTAACAATCTTGAAGTATAGCAGCTTCAAACATTAGCTAAAACCAAGAGATTATCTATATATTTTCTGCACTCTAGCAATTTTAGTTCTTCCTCAATATGTGTCTAAACTAACTGTATAACTTTAAACTTCAAGTATACATTTGAAGTTTTCAAGAAAATCCTAGTTTCTTGTTGGTTGTCCTATTTATTGGAGGGAAAGATAAATACTACCAATTATCGATTTTGCTATTACTCATGAATATAAATCTACTAATTTATCAATCAGGAGAACTGCCTTCTACGTGGGCAGTGAAACGAAAAATCAAACATTTGTGAAACCTACAGACATAAAAGCAGAGATCTCACCGATATATCTCGTGTTTGATGATCAGTTATAAGAACTTTTTTGAGATAAAAACTGTCATATATGCTATCTTTAGCTATTTTTGAAGTTTTATCGGGAATTATATAGCTCTAACTCTTATTTTCGCTGGAAAGCGCCCATGCCAGGCACAAGCCATTTTTCTTCGATTTCTAGCAAGCCCCCTTTGATTCTGGTGGCTGATGATGATACGACGATGCGATTACTGTTGCGTGAAGCGATGGAACAAGAAGGCTACCGGGTTGTCGAGGTTAGCAATGGTAAAGAGTGCTTAGATGCTTACACTGTTGTCAAACCGGATCTAATTTTACTAGATGCAGTCATGCCAGTCATGGATGGCTTTGCTTGTTGTCAGGAGCTACTCCACATTACCAAGAAAAATTTAGCGCTAGCACTCGCATCCTTTGATCATGGTTCTTCCTTCAGTAATAGTTTGATTTCTATGCTCTGGGATCGCACTCCAATATTGATGATTACGGGATTAGACGATACCGATTCGGTAGATCGTGCTTTTGAGGCTGGAGCAAGCGATTTTGTAACTAAACCTATTCATTGGGCAATGTTACGTCGACGAGTCAGACGGCTACTGCAACAAGGGCAAGTATACAAACAGCTAGAAGCCGCAAATCAAGCTCTGCAACAACTAGCAAATGAAGATGGTTTGACTGGCGTGGCTAATCGTCGTCGCTTTGATCAATATCTCAATTCTCAATGGTTGGAACTAGCACAGCAGCGATCGCCACTATCAATGATTTTATGTGATATTGATTTCTTTAAACTTTACAACGATAAATACGGTCATCCAGATGGGGATGCTTGTTTGCAAAAGGTAGCCACCGTCTTAAAGGATACAGCCCAGAAAAATCAGGATTTAGTAGCACGTTACGGTGGTGAAGAATTTGCTGTAATCTTGCCTTTTACTCATGCTTCGGGTGCTGTTCACGTAGCGGAGGCAATGCAAGCTGGAGTTAGAGAATTGAAGATTCTTCATTCTCAATCCACAGTCAGTCAGTACGTCACCTTAAGTTTAGGAGTAGCCACAATCACTCCCAGCTTTGATACTTCACCTTCAACTTTAATTGCCGCAGCCGATCAGGCGCTTTACCAGGCAAAAGCAGAGGGGCGCAATCGCATTAATTTTAAGCAGATGCAGCATTGATCAATATAGCTGAGAGGGAATAGGGAACAGGGAACAGGGAATGAAGAGGACACGGGGAGGTGGGGACACCCAGACACGGGGAATGTTTTGGTAGTTTCTCCGCGTCACCCTCCGGGTACCCTACTCTCCGAGAAGGGCTACGCCCTACGGGAAAGCCTGCGGCGAACGCAGTTCCTTCAAGCAACGGACTGCTCACCGCGTCTTAATGTCCCCTAGCCCCTAGTGCCTATTCCCTTTGATGCTGGCTTTACCCATCATTTGAGTCAGTTTGTCAACCAATGACACTTCCTGTTTACTATCTTGGAGCGTACGGGCTGTAAGGATTGCTCTTTCGTAAAAATTGCGAGCATTCTGATAATTGCCTAGTTTTTCATGCAGTTGAGCATAGAACTCAAAAGATTTTAATTCTTCCCGCAGATTTCGTAATTCTTGAGCAAGTGCCAATCGCTGTTGCAATAAATCAAACGCGCGTTCGTGACGCCCTACAGCACTATGAGCGGCTACTAAACCATCTATTGCCCGTAGTTCGTTAATGCGATCGCTCTTTGATTTGGCTATGCGCAGTGCTGCCCCGTAGGTACTAATCGTACCTTGATAATTACCAGCCGCGAGATAGGCGTCGCCTAAATTATTAAAGGTATTAGCTTCACCAATTAGATCACCGGTTTGACGCCGGAAAGTTAAAGCATTTTCATAAAGTTGAATTGCTTGATTGTAATTTCCCAATCTTGCAGTTGCCAAACCCAAGTTACTGAGAGAAAGTCCTTGCCCTTCCAGGTTTTGGATATGACGAGCAATTTCGAGTGCTTCTGTAAAAGTTTTAGCGGAACTTGCGGGTTCTCCTTGTTGCAGCAGCAATGTACCGATGTTATTGAGGGCAAAAATCTGACTTTGAAAGTCTTTAACATCACGGGCGATCGCTAGTCTTCGCCGCATCGCATCTTCTGCCTCTGGGTAGCGTCCTAGTTGCAGATAGCCTGCACTTAAAAAGTCGTAAATCAAACCTTGCGCTTTTAGCTCGCCAATAGCATGGTAAATTTCCAATGCATTTAACCAAGACTTTACTGCTTGATCGAGACTACCTGAGATTCGTTGCTGTTTGCCAGTCTCTAGTAAAGTGTCTGCTTGATCTCTTAATTCTCGTACTGTCGATTTATTAATTGGACGATGGAGTTGTTCAGTAATATCTGCCGCAGTTGCAGCTATAGGACTAAGTAAAAAAGTAAAAACTAAAAAGTAAGTAATACTGCTAAAGTTTAAAATTGGATGCCTTAGGATGAGATACCGTTGTTTCATATAAATTTGCCCGTGTAATTGCGGCTTTAATGTAGAAAGTTTGGCAACACTTGATAAGTTACTACTTACAAAGTCATCAAACAAAGTGTATTTACGCAGTAGCGGGAGGAAGTAAATTTTCGCCCAAATATATAGAGCGAATATCTGTTGGTAATTTTTCTTCTAGCATACGATAACCTTCTTGAAGAAAATTTGCTACTTCGGTGGGTGAAATTGTTTCTCCTTCGGCTTGTAGGTAAGCAGCAATTCTCGTTTCGCTCCACTGAAACGTCTGAGCCATCAAAACCATCAAGCGCAACATTGGTGGTAGTTGCTCTAAAGCTTTTTCGACATAACACCATAACGGCGGAGAAGTCGCTTTCAGAGAATAATGAATCGCTTCTGTAGGAGGAACTTCAATTTCGTTGATGCAGTAAGCTGTCTGGTTAATTAACCAATTTTGCAGAGTAAGATTTTCCTTACTAGAGGGATCGCTGCTGGCATCAAATCCACCAAGCTCATAGTAAATATGTCGCCAGGTGAGAGCAAATAGATAATCTGCTTGCACAGGCGATCGAGCCGAATGCCGAATTAAAGTGTAGACAATTGGGCTATAACGACAAAAAATTGCTGCAAAGTATCTTCCCGAATCAGGATGGCACTGAAACAAACTGACAAGCTCAGAGTCAGTGTGATGAAACAGTGATTTAACTAGCGGGTGATTGGTTTCAGAAAAATGAGGAATTTGCACAATCTAAACTAAGCTATGTTGCTAAAATTAATCTGGTAGTGGAAAACTTTAAGTTAGTTATACAGTTGTTGTGTTAGCCTGTTTATGACTAACACTAATAATGTTTGTTAATTGATACACTAGAAACACATAGGCTATTTAAGTCCTTAATCTAGAAAACATAAACCATTTCTATCTTCCATATATATAATTCCCAATTTTGTTCATGGTTATAGCAGTTAGTGTGACACCATTCCTGCTCAATCCCTATACTTTAGGTTCTTTTTTGCCTTCCCTACCATTAGATAGCTTGTTCTCCACCCAAGGCATAATGGTAATGCTTTTGGCAGCTTATGCCGGTGCAATGTGGATGTTTCTTACCAGTGCGCCGAAAGTATATACAGTTATGGTGTCTGATTTAGAAGTTGCACGACAGTTGTATGAAGGACTACTAGATTTGCCAGCAGCAGAAGTACCTTTGCACTACTACTACAACTACGAGCAAACCATAGGTGCGGCAGGAGTAGATCCACTTTATCTAGGAAGTAGTCCATCTTTTTCTAGCAGAATGACAAATGCTAGTGAAGGATTGTGGTATCAACTCAAGAAAAATACCCAGTTGCACGTGATTACCGGAGCTAGCTTGGGTAGCAAAAATCAGCAACGCCATGTTTGTTTTGACCACGACTGCCTAGAATTAATTTTAATGCGTGTGGAAATGCGTGGTTTAAAGTTCAAGATTCGCAGTAAAAAGCCACTCAATTTTTTGGTGAAAGACTACGAAGGGCGCGTTATTGAACTGGCTGAGGTAGCGAACTGAGAAGTTAAAATTTTGACCAGAAGAATGCCTGAAGTAAGGTTATCCTTTTCATCAGGTATTAATTGAATAAAATTAAAATCAGAAAACAATCACAAGTTTTGATAGGTAAAAGCTATTTCACAGCGAGGAATTTCAAAATACATTCCTCGTTAATTTTTTTAGTTTAGTAATTTCAACCGTTGCTATACATACTTTATATACTAATACGCATTCTAGATACTCAATCAAGCTTATAGTATAGATATTATATTTGCATCAATAAATGGTAAATACTCCTATAGCTTGGTTATTTACCTATTTACCCCATGAAACTCTTTCATCGTATTTGTTGTAAGTATTTATATTAGAATTCTAAGTACCTACACACAAATATCTAGTTATTTCAATTCACTGTTCAAGAGTTTCCTGTCTAGTCTAATAAGATAATTTATTTTGCAAGGCTACCTAGCTTCAATATCCGTTAATTGGTTAGTGATTTTCTATCTAAAGGAAGTACTGCTTTCAAAAAGCCTACGCCACAATGACAGTATGGCATAGTCTTCATCTATAAATTTTTATCCAAATTAGTTAAAATCCTACACCTGTAAAAGATGACTAACAATATCAAAGAACAAATTAAGACTGATCTCCAACAGGCAAAAGAAACTGGACAGCTAAGAGCAGAGCGCATTCGCGAAATAGTAAAGTCTGCTGTTTCTCAGGTAGTTTCTGAATTTAAAGAAGGTTCAGGCGAACTTCGCTCTATTGTCAAAGATGCTGTCTCTACTGTGATAGAGAATATACAAACAAAGGGTAGTGACTTCAAAGAAGAAGTAACGGCGTCAATTGAAGGAGCACTAGAGGCTGTGAATAGCAAAAGACACGAAAATATCATCAAAACTCAAGCAGAAGTCAAACAGCTAGAAGCTAAGTTGGATGAAGAAGAAAATAATATCCAACAAGAAGTAGATGGAATATTAGCAGAAATTCAAAAAACAGGTACGGAAGAATCTGCTGATACCAAAACAGCAATTGATTCTGCTGTTAATACAATACAAAACAGTGAAGAAGTAGCTTTATTAAAGAAACGTTACGCCCAGTTAAGAGCACAACTAGCAATTGTAAGAGCTAATTTAGCTGCACGTTATGGTGGACGTTCTGAAGAAGTTAAAGACTATTTAGATGAGGCTAAAAACTGGTTTAACCAAGCTCGCCCACAAGCAGAAGCGGTAGTTACACAGGTGCAACAAAAGCACTCCCAAGTAGAAGAAAAACTTGGAGAAGCTGGTACAGTACTAGCTAAAAAAGAGCATCAGCTACGACAAGTATTAAGGGAGTTGTTGCTATCAGCAGCAGACTGGTTAAAGGAAAAAGAACCAGTTGATAAAGTGAATAAATAAAAATTGAGAAATTGCTGATGAAGATAGGGTGGTTAATAAATCACCCTATCTTTTTTTGGTGTTTTAATTGGTTATCAAAAAGCAAGGGAATTCAATATACTTTTGTTTCAAAATGTGTCAAAAATTAGCTTTTTAAACGCAAAGGGCGTAGAGTATTCATCTTATGAAATTACCCCTTCTCCCGAAATAGGAGAAAAGGGGTAATTGTAAATTATTTAAGAGAAATTGATTGATAGCTTTTCAGGCTTAATAGATTTGTCCTTCTCTACTCAATCTTTCATCATATTTGGCGATCGCCCAAACTGCATGAATACTACCGGGAAGCCAACCTAGAAGAGTCAGTAAAACATTAATTACAAAGGTTGTACTAATTCCATAGGTTAAGAAAATGCCAAGTGGGGGTAGAAAGAAACCGAGGACATAACGAAGTAATTTCATGGTATTTCTGTTACTAGTTGCTTAAATTACTTGAGTTCTTTTTTCTATTGTCGAAAATTGACTGAAGCACTAACTCCATCTCAGGAATTAATTAGCTTCTATTTTGTTGCTTGATTTATACAACTTGACTCTTTGTCTGTCACAGACGCGGGTGAGCACGTCTGTCATTTTATCAGCTAGTAGTTAGCTAGAAGGCAATTCAGCTTTAGGTTTTGTGGCATCACCGCTCTTTAAAAGATTCTTTTCAGCGAAGTAGTTGTTAATAAAAGTGCTAGACAAAGATAGAACTACAGGCCCTAAAAGAAAAGCTATAAGCCCATGAACGCTAAATCCAGGCACTAAAGCTGCTACTAGCCAAAAACAAAGACCATTAACAACAAGTGAGAATGCTCCAAAGGATAGGAAGTTAAGTGGTAAGGATAGGGTAGATAGAACTGGTTTCACAGAACCGTTGACTGCACCAATCACTACTGCCGCAATTAAAGCTGCTGGAAAATTAGCAATATTAACACCAGGGACAACTAAATCAACAATTAACAAGCTTAAAGCTGTAATTAAGGCAGCTAACAAGTTTCCTGTCATCGTTCTCACCTAAGAAACAACAAATATAGTTTTTTAAACTTCTTATAACTATATTTAACTATTTAATAAACTTGAACATCATTACCAAGGTAGATTTTGTTTATGCCATTAGGCTAATAGTTAGGTTAAAGAAAATTGACAATTGAAAATTTCATCATTAATATTTATGCTCAAATGTCACTATTGATGCCTAGAATACGCAGATAAGTGGTTAGGCAAAATTAAAGTTATGGGTAGAGGCAAGGGAACAGGGAACAGCAAAAAAATGTGTAATTAATTTTGTTTAGATACTTAAATCAAATTGAAGCGAGAAATTCAATAAAGCCTTGCAAAGATTAGGTTTGATTCTTACTCAACCCAATTGAGAGCTTTTTTAATTTTTTCTTAAGTATTTGCTATGAGCTCTTACTGTTGTATTTGTTCCCTCACCCAGAGACTAAAAGCCTTGAGCTTTGCATTTCTGCCAGCAGTTCTACTTTGATCAAGATATTGGGGAATCACTTTAATGAATGGGAAGTTGGGAAAATTTAGGCTTTCTTGTGACTCTATATAACGCCCATCTTGCGACTCTTGTTGATTTGGAGCTTACTTTTGTCAAACTGCCAAAGCTCTGGAACTTTAAGCGCTTCATAAATATTGGGATGAGTTCGGAAGGTGACATCAACTTCTAGTGCTAAGTCAAAAGGAGGATCTACCAACATTTCTCCACTCCTAGCAGTGCGAACATAGATTTAGCTTACAAGCTTACAAAGGAATCATGAGAGTTTGAAAGCCTTCCAGTAATAAACTGAAAATCTAAAAAATTCTTAGGTTGCTACGTCCTTTAGGGAAGGGATGAAAAACGATTCAAGGCAATGAGCGTGCCAATTATCTGTTTTGACTGTGGGCAAACCATTTTAGTGCGATTGTAGAACATAAAATCAAAGGATAGGTTACTCTTAGCCCCCACTTTCCAAACCAAATTAAGCTAAAATTCAAGCAGTGCAAGCATTTTAGCTTTATATCTACTCCATGCTTGAAACCCTGCAAACCCAACTTTATCAACTAGAGCAATTCGCCAACTCCCTTGTCTCTAGCCAACTGACACACTTGAGTTTATTTAGTGTTGGCATCATTTTTGTCGCGGGATTACTTACCAGTCTCACGCCTTGTATGCTTTCCATGCTGCCAATTACTATTGGCTACATTGGTGGTTATGAAGCAAAAAGCCGCTTACAAGCAGCAGCCCAATCAACTTGGTTTGCTTTGGGATTAGCAACTACGCTGGCAACTCTGGGAGTTGTAGCAGCTGTAGTCGGAAAAGTTTATGGGCAAATAGGAATTGGTTTGCCGATTATTGTCAGTATCCTGGCAATTCTAATGGGGCTAAATCTGTTAGAAGCATTGCCTCTACAGTTGCCCTCTTTTGGAGGTACAGATTGGATTTCTCAAGAATTGCCTCAAGGATTAAGAGCATATGCAATTGGCTTGAGTTTTGGTTTAGTTGCCTCACCTTGTAGCACACCTGTTTTAGCCAGCTTGTTAGGTTGGGTTGCGAATACACAAGACTTAATTTTGGGTGCTATTGTGCTAATTTCCTATACAGCAGGTTATGTAGCCCCATTAATTTTGGCAGGTACGTTTACTGCTTCTATTAAAAAGTTACTAGAAATGCGGCGTTGGTCTGGTTGGATTAACCCAGTGAGTGGCATACTTTTGGTAGGATTTGGTGTTTTTTCTCTAATTTCACGAATTCCCTTGAGCGGGTTTTAAAACTAGTTAGTAGATAGTGGATAGTAGTTAATAGATAATAGGTGAATTAAACAAAATATCTCAACCAAAAACTAATAAGTAATATCATCATTAACTAGCTAATAACTACTGGAAGAGCAGGTTCTGTTGATTATCTTTAAATGAAAAACGAAAATTTATCTTCTCAAGCCACTCCTACTAACTACTAACAATTACTTTAATAATTAAAATGACTGTAGATAATACAACTTCTGAAAAATCAAATTTGTGGTCAAATATCAATCAGTCTTTACGGCAAGATATTTTGCCTGTACTGACAGATTTACGTCTAGCAATAGTCCTACTTTTGGTTATTGCACTTTTTAGTGTCAGTGGTACGATTATTGAGCAAGGTCAATCACTAGCCTTTTACCAAGCCAATTATCCAGAACATCCAGCGCTGTTTGGTTTCCTCTCTTGGAAAGTGATTTTAACTCTAGGCTTAGACCATGTCTACCGTACTTGGTGGTTTTTAGCTCTACTCATATTTTTTGGTACTAGCTTAACTGCTTGTACATTTACACGTCAGTTACCAGCTTTAAAAGCAGCCCGCCGCTGGAAATTTTACGACCAATCCCGGCAATTTACAAAACTCGCATTGAGTGCAGAAATAGATGTAGACAAACAAAACGATTCTCTACAAAACCTCAGTCAGATATTAAAAAATCGGCGTTACAAAGTATTTCAAGAACAAGATAAAAATAATGTTCTTTATGCCCGTAAAGGAATAGTTGGACGCATCGGCCCTATTATTGTGCATATAGGTATTGTGGTAATTCTATTGGGGTCAATTTGGGGAGCTATGACTGGGTTTATGGCTCAAGAAATGGTTCCCAGTGGCAATACTTTTCAAGTAAAAAATGTTGTTGATGCTGGGCCTTGGGCAGCAACACAAATCACTAAAGATTGGACTTTGCGTGTCAATCGTTTTTGGATTGACTATACATCTACTGGTAACATCGACCAGTTTTATTCAGATTTATCGGTTTTGAATACTCAAGGAGAGGAAGTTGATCGCAAGACAATTTTTGTCAATCAACCTCTGCGCTATCGTGGTGTAACTTTTTATCAAACTGATTGGGGACTTGCTGCTGTACGGGTAAGGGTGAATAAAAGCCCTATTTTCCAACTACCAATGGCGCAATTAAATACCAACGGAAATGGACGTATTTGGGGAACCTGGATTCCAACCAAACCAGATTTGAGTGAAGGTGTCTCGCTACTAGCAAAAGACTTGCAGGGAACAGTGTTAATTTACGATGCTACTGGCAAGTTAATTGATACTGTGCGTAGTGGGATGTCTACCCAAGTGAACGGGGTAAAGTTGACTGTTTTAGATGTGGTTGGCAGTACGGGCTTGCAAATTAAAGCCGATCCGGGAGTACCAATCGTATATGCAGGATTTGCCTTGTTAATGCTGGGTGTCGTGATGAGTTACTTCTCTCACTCGCAAATTTGGGCTTTACAAAAAGATGGGTGTCTATACGTGGGTGGTAAAACAAATCGCGCTCAGGTGGCATTTGAACAGGAAGTTTTGCAGATTTTGGATCGTCTAAGTTCCCAAGAGAAAATAGAGGAAAAAGCGATCGCTTAATCATGTTCTAACGCAGAGGTAACACAAAGAGGATGCCAGCAAATGCCCACTTTCGTGAAAATTGAGGAAGGCAAGGTTGATAAACTTATTTTTGACAAATATGTTGCTGCTCATAGGGCTTACATCCAAGAGTTGACTGCCAAAGGACACAAAGCCAAGTCTGGTTACTGGTCAGAGTTCGGAGGTGGCATGATGATATTTGAGGCAGCTTCAATGGATGAAGCAAAGGCGATCGTGGCTCGCGATCCGCTGGTAAAAAATGATTGTGTCAACTACAAGCTATATGAGTGGAAAATTGTAGCTGAATAACACACTTAAAGTATTTAATGCTATTCTAGTTTTAGACCTGGATCTATGCGACTGTAACGCCCAAACTTTGTCAGGACCGGAAGGTAGCAGCAACACGGGATGCTTACGGTAGGCGTAGTCTCCGGGTCGCCCTATTTTAGGAGCGCAAAAGCTGCAATGCCTGGTTTTGGAGATATTGTTAAAAAAGCTTTTTATCTCGGTGTTGGGTTGGCTTCTTATGCGGGCGAGAAAGCAGGTGGGACATTAACCGAACTGCGATCGCAATTCCAAAAGATGGCAGACGAAATGGTTGCACGGGGCGAAATGACTACAGAGGAAGCCCGCCGCTTCGTTGAAGACATGATGAAGCAAGCTCAACAGCCACCTACATCAGGGACAACGACTGAAACCACAACTCCCTCTGAACCACGCCGCATCGAAATTTTAGAGGAAGATGAGCAGCCAACAGCCAAAGCTACCCAAAGCGACGATAATGTAGACCAGTTACGCAAACAAGTTTTAGAACTAGAAGACGAGTTGAAACGTCTACAACACGATAATTAATTAGAGATTGATAAAGGGTTGGTATTAGCGTAACAATGCTAATATCAACCTTTTACTTAATGGCGTAAAATTTGAGTTGAAACTAAATTCCTCAGGGTGTATTTCAGTGCTTCCAGCCAAGTAGCACTGAACGTCCACAGACATTTGGTTAGGGCAAATTAGTGTCCTATGGTGTAGTGCTTATGCGCCCATCATTGGGAAAATGAAATGCACATTGTTTGGGAAGCTTGAGTCATAATCGGGCAAACACATTGGTGTCCTCTTTTTGGAAATAGCCTGTAAGGACGTTAATTATATGGAAAACTGGCAAAAAGATTTTTGGGAAGTGGTACAAACAGTGGCAGATGAGGTAGAGCGTTTCTTCCTGGGGATGAGTGAAATGGTAGACACTGTTTTTGAAATTACAGAAGAAATTACCGAACAATTACACAATACAATTGCCACAGAATTTGACCAGTATGTACAGGACTTATACTGGGAACTCGAAGATGTGGCAGGAGATGATTTAGATGCAGCTTTTCCTTACCCAGTTGAACCTTCCGCAACACAGAATCCAGCCTGCATTGGTTGTCGTCATTACCACGGTCAAGCTTACAGTGGTAACTTATTAGTATGTGCAATGCATCCGTACGGGTGGGATGATGAGAACTGCCCAGACTGGGAAGCGGAAGATTTTTAAGTCCATAGTATAAGGCTTTTTCGCTTTTACCAATGATGAATAACCAAAAATTATTGAAATTATTGTGAAATCTTTTATGAGTAACTCCTCACTTGAAACAGCATCTCAGCCAAATCAAGAAACAAAGTATGGCGAACGCAACATTGCGGAAGGACAATTAATTACATTTCCTAACCCGCGAGTGGGACGCCGCTATAATATTGACATTACTTTGCCAGAATTTACCTGTAAGTGTCCATTTTCTGGCTATCCTGACTTTGCCACCATTCACATTACCTATATACCTGATGAAAAAGTGGTGGAATTAAAAGCACTCAAACTTTACATTAACAATTACCGCGATCGCTATATTTCCCACGAAGAATCTGCCAATCAAATTTTGGATGATTTTGTCGCTGCTTGTGATCCGCTAGAAGTCACAGTCAAAGCTGATTTTGCACCGCGCGGGAACGTGCATACAGTAATTGAAGTGCAACATCTCAAATCAAAGCCAGATTAAAATTAACTTTTACGCCGTTTCTACTGGAATATCACCAAAACTGAGAGCAGCGACGAACAATCACAGTAATAATTTTGAGTATTTGTCAGAACAGAGACATTAGAAATGACTGATTTTTGGGAAGAATCGCTGACTGAACAGGAGATCTGTTTACTACAGCCTTTTGTGACTAATTTGGATCGATCTGTTTTTGGCTTGCGGAATTTACCAGAAGTAGTCAAAGGTGCATTATTCTCGCGTTATAGCCGTAGTGATAAAAGTTTACGCCGTATACTTCTGGATGAGTTCATCAAAGAAAGCGAAGCTAGTTTTACTCGGATTGTCGGTGAAGCAGCCAACAATAACGCCGAGCAATTAGTGGCAATTCAACAAGCAGAAGCATTTTACGATCGCGTCTTAATTGGGTATGGCGATGATTCTGTAGCGGAACTGGGAGGCGCACATATTGCCTGTGAAGGAATTAGTAATATAGCAGCCAAAGCTCTTGAAGACAGTCGTTTAGGAATTTCTCCTTTAGAAAAATCAACAAGATATGTGCCGTTTAACCGCAAAATCAACGGGCGTTATCGCTACCATCGAGAATCGTCGATTATGGCATCAAGGCACGCATCAGTTTATGAAGCAACCCTAGATCGTTTATTTGATACTTACACCGCATTAACTGAGCCTTTGTTGAGTTGGGTGCGCTCTTGTACTCCCCAAGATCCAACCACTTCTGAACGAGCATACAACAATGCAACCAGAGCCAAAACTTTAGACTTGTTGCGCGGTTTGCTGCCAATGGCAACCCTGACTAATGTTGGGTTGTTTGGTAACGGACGAGCCTTGGAATATCTACTAGTCAAACTTGCTGCCTCACCTCATGAGGAAGTTCGCACGCTGGGAATTTCTATGCAACAAGAGCTAGATCATCTTATCCCTTCATTTGTCAAACGTGCAAAAACCGAACGGGGGGCTAAGGCTGCACTCTACCTATCAAAGAATAGTCAACGTACAAAACTGCTTTTACAAAATTTTTTCAAGACGGGAGATCCTGCCTCTCTACAACAGGAAATTGAGCCTGCATCAACATCTACTGTGCAATTAGTAGAGCACGATCCAGATGCAGAGGTAAAGATTGTTGCAGCTATTCTTTATCCTCACACTGACTTGACCTTTGAGCAACTCAAAGAATACGTTACCAGTTTGTCAACTACAGAAAGAGTAGAGATTATTAGTACCTATGTGGGCGAACGAGAGTCACGCTTCCATCGTCCCGGACGTGCTTTTGAAGAAACATACTATACATTTGATATTTTAGCTGATTTGGGTGCTTATCGAGATTTACATCGACATCGCGTACTCACACAAGAACGACAAAGCTACTCTGTAAATCACGGATATGTAGTTTCACCAGAAATAGAAGCAGCAAAACTAACTCAATCTTACCGAGACGCTTTAGATTATGCTGCCGAAACAACGGAGTTGATTAGCAAAGACTTACCAGAGGCTGCACAATATGTTGTACCCTTCGCCTATCGATTGCGCTGGCGGATGAAGATGAATCTGCGTGAAGCCTATCATTTTGTAGAATTACGAAGTTCACGACAAGGGCATCCTTCCTATCGCGCGATCGCTCAAGAAATATATCGGCAAATTGCTGCTGTTCACCCGGCATTGGTAGCTCATATGCATTTTGTAGACATGAATGATTATGCTTTAGAGCGATTAGCAGCAGAACAGCGAATTGATACAAAATTGCAGCAACGACAGTAGTAAAGATTAAACTCTAGCCAAGGTAACCTTTTCTGGCTGATCCTGATATTTGCCTTGTCGGGCTTCGTAGCTGATCGCACAAGGTTCGCCTTCTAAAAATAGTAATTGCACCACACCCTCATTGGCGTAAATGCGGCAATCGGCACTAGAAGAATTGGAAAATTCCAAAGTCAAATGACCGCGCCACGCAGCCTCGGCAGGTGTTAAATTTGCAATAATTCCACAACGAGCGTAAGTACTTTTACCAATACAAATTACCGTGATATTATCTGGCACTTCTAACCTTTCTAAGGCAACTCCTAATCCATAAGAATGGGCTGGTAAGATAAAGTAACTGCCATTAGTATCTGTATGTAGTTGAGTCGGTTCGAGATTTTGAGAATTAAAGTTTTTTGGATCGACTACAGTTCCAGGAATATGACGAAAAATGCGAAATTCGTTTGGTGAAAGGCGGATATCGTAGCCATAGGAAGACAAGCCGTAGCTAATTACAGGATTTATTCCTAAAGCTGTATTTACTTTAACTTCTCGAACTAAATTTGGCTCAAAAGGCAAAATCATGCCTTTTTCAGCCATTTTGGCAATCCATTTATCGTTCTTAATCACTTGCTTGAAATAGAAACTCGTTCAAACCAAATTATCAGGATACACCGAATGTAGCTGATGTGAAAGCAGTAGGATGCTTGAATTTAAAATGGCGATTGGGCAAAAAGGACAAGGAGACGCAATGATGCTGAGAACCTTGATGAAATCATGTTTTTGCCTCTCTGCTTGTTTCCTAGCCTCTAGTCTCTAGTCCCTTTTACATCACTTAGGGTTGATGACTGCGGCGAATCTCCGTAATTTGATCTGCCAAATCCAGAATTGATTTAGGCATTTCTGATCCTGTGAAGATAATATCAACATGAGCAGGACGTTTTGCCAGAAAAGATAAAACTTCTGTTTCGGGAATTAAACCAAAGTTAATCGCCAAGCTTAACTCATCTAACACAACGAGAGAATACTTACCCTCAAAGACAACTTTTTGTGTATGTTGCCACAACTTTTGTAAGGCTTGAGCTTCAGTATCCTCGATATGGGGTGTATCAATGCAACGAGGTAAATCACAGCGAATCCAATCCAAATTTTGCCCCAATCGAATCGGATTTTCATGCCCTTGACGAATCCCTCCTTTGAGAAATTGTACTACTAGCACTGGTGTACCCTGACCGGCAATTCTCAGTGCTTGAGCCATAACACTAGTAAAAAAATTACGATGTATACTCGTAAAAACTTGCACGAGTCCCTCAATTGTATATGGCAAGCCAAAGGTTAAATTTCCACTTGGGGTTTCTAGTTGGGTAACCATAACTTAATGTTTAATAATTTACAAAAATCTAAGTACTATAACTGAGGTGTTTTTTGACAAACGTGTTTGTATGTATAATCAAGCTGTTTTGAGCAGTGTGTAGCTTATCTTGTAATTGCTTTCCTAGTCAAACACTACCTTTGCCTGAAGTCAAGGGTTATTAAGAGATGCTTGCTCGCGGTATTTATAAAAACAATAGTAAAAAATAACACAGATATCTAGAAGTTGAAATCAAAGGAACAAAGCAGGGATGAAGACTATGATATTGTGAATATCTTCGTAATTGTCCGGATTGGAAATTTGCTTTTTGTTTTGCAAAACAGAGTTAGACAGTAGTGATATGGGCAGTATGAGGAGTTAACTGTTGTGAGATTGGTGATTTTGGGAGGTTCAGGAGCAGGGAAAAGTACTCAAGCACAAAGGCTTTGCAATCACTTTGATCTTCCTCTGATTTCTACTGGTGAAATTTTACGAGAAGCGATCGCTCGCTTAAGCAGTTTAGGTCGAATTGCACGACCATATATAGAAACAGGGGATTTAGTCCCAGACGAAATGATTATTGAATTTATACGAACTCGGCTAAAGTATGCGGATGCTCACCGTGGTTGGGTGTTAGAAGGTTATCCCCGTACTGCCTTTCAAGCCGAGGAATTGGATTTTTTATTGGACAGCTTGGGACAACAGTTAACTTGGGCAGTTTATTTACAAGTACCACAAGCCGTGATGGTCACTCGTGCCTTAGGGCGCTCCCTTCCAGACGATCAACCCGAAATTGTGCAACGTCGCGTTGAGTTATTCTACGATCGCACGATCCCTGTCTTGGAATATTATGATCGCCGCCGTCGCCTATTGACTATTAATGGCGATCAACCTCCAGAAATAGTGCAGTATAACATTATGAGTTTCCTCTTATAAGTAGAAGGCAGTCCCGATGAAATAAGTTTCATCACCAAAGATGAAAGAGGTTTTTTCTCCTACACCCCTAAACCCTTACACCCCCACACCCATTTTCAAGACAGATAGAAATTCTTACGTAGTTGTTTAAAAATATCTAAACTGTTAGCTGAAAAGGTAACCTGAAGGCAGTATCACATATCAGAAATTTGAGGCTACCCTAATGGCTTGGCAGCGTCCAGACAGTCGGCAACCTTACGAACTCCGTCCCGTCAGCTTTGAGCAAAATTTCACTCGCTTTGCTCCCGGTTCTGTTTTGACAATCTGCGGCGAGACTAAAGTACTGTGTACCGTGAGCGTAGCTGAGACAGTTCCCAAGTTTCTCGTTGGTACTGGTAAAGGTTGGCTCACTGCTGAATACCGGATGTTACCAAGTGCAACTTTGCAACGGCAAGAACGGGAATTTTTGAAATTATCTGGACGAACTCAAGAAATTCAGCGTTTAATTGGACGTAGCTTGCGAGCAGCAGTAGATTTAAATGCACTGGGAGAACGTACGCTGACTGTAGATGCCGATGTTCTGCAAGCAGATGCTGGCACAAGAACAGCTGCGATCACAGGTGGATTTGTGGCGTTGGCGAATGCAATTTCCAAATTGTTGCAGCAGGGAGCACTAGAGCGATCGCCTCTGAGTGGACAGGTAGCGGCTATTTCCGTAGGCTTATTAGAAGGAGAGCCGTTTCTAGACTTGAATTACATCGAAGATGTTGCCGCTAGTGTTGATTTCAATGTAGTCATGAATCAACACTTGGGAATTATTGAAGTTCAAGGAACAGCGGAAGAAGGTAGTTTTAGCCGCTCCCAGTTGGATCAGTTGTTAGATTTTGCCGAAAAAGGAATTCAGCAATTGTTAATAGCCCAACAACAAGCGATCACTGATTGGGGGCAATTGTATAGAGGGTGAAAGAAGAGGACACGGGGAATTTTCTCTCCGCGTCCCCGCGTCTTAATGTCTTTGCGTCTCCCTCTCTTCCCGTTTCCTCTTATGAGGTTAGTGATGATTTTTATTAAGATTGAGCGAAATTTGGGGAATTTGTCGTATAAGCCTTGAAGAAACGAAATAGTGACATTAAAAGTTTCAAAAGCTAAACAGACAGAAAGTTATAAGTTCGGTATTGTAATGCTGGAAGTCGCCAATGTGATGAGAAAGCGATGAATAAAAAGGTTGAAGTTTTACCGGATCAAGGAGCGCTGGTAGCACGAGCGCTAGAATTAATCCTCTCGAAAATTAACCCTGCCATTGAACAACGAGGAAGATTTACAATTGCCCTAGCTGGTGGCAGCACACCGAAGCCATTATACGAAGCGATCGCCTCTTCCAATCTTCCTTGGGATAAGATTCATGTGTTTTGGGGAGATGAGCGCTATGTTCCTGCCGATCATCCCGATAGCAATGAAGGGATGGCACGCCGTGCATGGTTAGATCAAGTAGACATACCTGCGGCTAACATTCACTCCATGCCGACTAATGAAGGTGAGCCAGCCATATCCGCGGCTAAACACGAGCAACAATTGCAAGAATTTTTTCATTGCTCATCAGGTGAGTTTCCCGCTTTGGATGTGGTTTTGCTAGGAATGGGCGATGATGCTCATACTGCATCTTTGTTTCC
Organism: Chlorogloeopsis sp. ULAP02; assembly: GCF_038404745.2. Classification (NCBI taxonomy): domain Bacteria; kingdom Bacillati; phylum Cyanobacteriota; class Cyanophyceae; order Nostocales; family Chlorogloeopsidaceae; genus Chlorogloeopsis; species Chlorogloeopsis sp. ULAP02. Next base: position 102,868 of record NZ_JAYKTT020000024.1, read on the forward strand.
TCATACAGAAGCACTCCAAGTTAGCGATCGCTTAGTCACAGTCGGGAACAAAGACGGCAATCCTCGTATCACCTTCACCTATCCATTCATTAACGCAGCCCATTGCGTTATTTTTTTAGTCGCTGGTGCTAACAAAAAACCAGCTTTAGCTCAAGTTTTTGCACCGGAGGCAGATAGCTCAACTTATCCATCTCGCTTAATTCAACCTCAAGGAGAACTCTGGTGGCTTCTAGACGCAGCAGCAGGTAGCGAGCTAAAAAAAGATGAAGGATAAAAAATAACGTGTAAATTTTTATTTTTTAACCTTCTGCTTACTGCTTACTGCCTAGCTATCTGTCAAACAGTAATTGTTAAAATCGGAAGCTAGAGTTGCCGCTCTGCTTGTCGGCATAATATTACGATGACCTAGAACAAAAGGCTTATCACCATGATCGTCTGCCCTAACTGCAATCATCCCAACCCTGATGGCGCTATCCAATGTGAAGCTTGCTATACCCCGTTACCAGCGACTACGAACTGTCCCAGTTGTGGGGCAACCGTACAGGCAGATGCTTCTTTCTGCGGACAATGTGGTTATCACCTACGCGTAGGTACGGCAACAGCAGTAGCAGCAACCATTGCACCAGACATCCCGGTGGAAGTACAACCCATTATTAACCCCGATCCATTAGTACAGCCCCAACCAATCCCCATGAGTGGAACAGCCAGCTATAGCGCTCCTGACTCTTCAGGCTTACCACCAACAGCAGTGGCAGTTCCCCCAGAGAGCAATCCTCCACAACCAACGATTGCTGCTCAATCTTTCTCTGCTGAAGAAACAAGTCCATCTCCACCTCCAACAGCAGCACCAGCACCAGCACCTGAACCGATCGCTGCTGAGGAAGAAATTCCACAACCAGAACCACAACCAGAACCATCGTCTCAACCAGCCCCAGCACCGGTTGCGAGAACGCAATTACAGCAGGTAACAGCACGACTAGTTCACGTCCAAACTGACAGGCAAATTGAATTACCACAAAATCTCTCTGTAATTCATATTGGCAAACCTAACGATCGCATACCCCCAGATATAGATGTTTCTGGATTTCCCAACTCAGAAATTGTCTCGCGCATTCATTCTGATATTCGCGTCGAGGGAGATGCTTATTACATCGAAGATGTAGGTAGCTCCAACGGCACTTACATTAATAACTTACCGTTATTACCAGGAAATCGACATCGTTTAAGACCAGGCGATCGCATCAGTTTGGGTAAGGGAGATATGGTAACATTCCTGTTTCAACTCTTTTAAGTAGCGGTTATAGTAAGGAGGATTGATACAAGCCACTCACGTGATTACACTTATCCTCCTACAACCACTGCAATCGATCCCTGCTCAAAATTGGACTTTTGAAGACAACGAACCAGTCATTCGCATCGGGCGATCAGCGGATAACCATGTTGTTTTATACAGTGCTGTGGTTTCCCGCCATCATATTGAGTTGCGAAGATTGCCCAACGGTTGGGAAGTTGTAAGCTTAGGTGCTAATGGAACTTATTTGGATGGAGAAGCGATTCGGCAAGCGCCGATTACTGATGGAGCAGTTCTCCGTCTTGCCCGATCTGGGCCTCAAATTCAAATCCGTCTAGGAGTTTCCACAGAGGCGCACCTTCTTGATCCTATGTCGCACAATAGCTCACCTTCTTTGATGAATCAAGAATGGGGAGTAGGAAATGGTGAAAATAATTCCCAGCATATCTGGGAAGTTGCTCCTAAGGTCTCTACACAATTAGAATTGCCAGATTAGAGTGACATCAAGTTCGGCTAATCACTTACAATTAAAATCTTTCCGCGTCTGCCTTCATGATCAGTCGCTAGGGGGACATGACGTAACTCACCCCTAGAAGCTTTTAGCAGCGGTTAGGATAAATATTAAGTGCAATTCCGGTAGAGGGTAATACCTAAGGGACTTGAACCATGAGGGAACCAAGGAAAAATTTTCAACCATTACTTGCCACAGAAGCCCCACCCGAAGTTGAACGCATGGGGCTGACTTGGTTAATGGCAGCCGCGATCGCAACAGTAGTATTATGGCAAGTTCCTAGTGGAGATTATATTTTATACCCATTCACAATACTGGCGACCTGGTTTCACGAAATGGCGCATGGTTTAATGGCAATGCTATTGGGAGGCGATTTTCGCCAGTTACTGATTTTTTCTAATGGTTCGGGTGTAGCAATTTATAGTTATAGCGGCGGGTTTTTCTTGGGTTCATTCGGACGTGCTTTAGTCGCTGCTGCCGGGCCGATGGGGCCACCGATTGCAGGTGCTATTTTAATATTGGCTTCGCGTAGCTTTAAAACTGCTTCCTGGAGTTTGAAAATATTGGGGGGTTTTTTGCTGCTATCAACGGCAATTTGGGTGCGATCGCTATTTGGATTAGTGGCAATACCCCTGTTAGGTTTAATTATTTTAGGTATTGGTTTCAAAGCACCTCGTTGGGTACAAGGATTTGCAATTCAATTTTTAGGTGTACAAGCTTGTATAAGTACCTATCATCAACTCAACTATTTATTTAGCTACAGTGCTGGTTCCTTGGGGCTATCTGATACGGCACAAATTCAGCAAGAATTATTTTTACCTTACTGGTTTTGGGGAGCATTGATGGCGATCGCCTCTGGACTTTTGCTTGTACAAAGTTTGCGTATCGCCTATCGTTCAGCGCGAATAAACGTCAGCTAATTACAATACCTTCGCCAAAATCCAACACCCTAGAAGGCTGTCGCTATACGTACCAAGGCTGCCTCCGCAACCTGCAAGGATTTCAGCCCACGGAGGTGGGCTTTGTTTGTGTAGTACCAGGCTTCCAGCCTGTGAGCGTATCTCACCGTACTCGCATCCCCAACTTCTCATCCCAATGCAGTGGCTTTGCAGCTTTTGCTAAAGGAGACTCCGGAATCTGATTTACCGATACGCCATATTTCCAATTCGGCGGACAAATAGCAATATAGCGCGCATAGCCTCCAGTACCCCCTTGGAATTTCGGGTAGCCTATTGCCACGAGTGCTCCTGCTTCTGGTACTTGATCCAAATTGGCGACGCCTTCAGCTTGAGCATAACCGTTGTGCAGCAGCCAAGCTTCTCCTTCTAGATTGGGTGTAGTATCAGTATCTAGTGGCTCATGTCCATGAAATAGAATCTGCCGTTGCAGATGCAAAAACTTGAGAGCCTCAAGCTTCACGCCAGGAAATGGTTTTCTTTTAGCTAGTTCTGGGTTTGGCCATTCCTTCGACCAATCGGAGCGTACAAATACAATTGAGCCACTAGGAATCTTACCATGTTTCTTTTCCCACTCTAGGATATCTGCTACGCTCAAGTGATAACCTGGATTTTTAGCTACCTTGTCCTGAATTGGAATTACTACTAACGGTCGAATTGTATAAGTGGCAGGTAGCTCATCAATTGCTGGATAGTTGGGAGCCCAATAAGCAGGTGGATCTAGCTGAGTTCCTAACTGATCTGTAGATAAATCATAGTGTGTTGCTTCAAAGCCATCTGCTTTATAAGTGTATGGCTTGCCAGTTTTGGGATTAATGCTAGGTGCAAACGTAGACGAGCCAAAACCTGCCCACACAGGAATTTTAGGGGTAATGGTATGAGTTAAGTCAACATACTTGGCTTCTTGGAGCGATCGCTGATAAACTTGCCACAAACTTAAATCATCGCTGGGCTGTTTTGCACCTACTGCTGAGGAAATAAAGACGAGCAGTATTGGTAAACAAATTACAGTCAATAAAAGTTTAGTACTGTGTTGGCTCGCAAATTCCATAAAAACTGTAGACAAGGATTAATAAAAGTTAAATTTTTCCATAGTTTTATTAAAAAATATTACATCTAAAATTTTGAGTTTGAATCAATTCTCTATATATTTGCTGAATTATTCCTAAATAATCTATATATCATTATTTGTTGCGAACTCATCTATTTTTAATCAAACTATCATTTGTAATGAGGATGCATAACAAATACTTGAGATAGCTCATCAGATTTTTGCAGGAAAATATTAATTATGGTCAGCTTAACAGCAGAAGAAAAAAGGTTGCAGGAAGCACGCGATCGCCAAATGCATTGGAAGCGCTGGGGGCCATATTTAAGCGATCGCCAGTGGGGTACAGTCAGGGAAGATTATAGTGCCACAGGTTCAGCTTGGGATTATTTTCCGCATGAGCAGGCGCGATCGCGTGCCTATCGCTGGGGTGAAGATGGGATTGCTGGTATTTGCGATCACCATCAGCGACTGTGTTTTGCGATCGCGCTTTGGAATGGTGAAGACTCTATTCTCAAAGAACGCTTGTTTGGTTTAACAGGTAATGAAGGAAATCATGGGGAAGACGTTAAAGAATATTATTTTTACCTAGACAATACTCCTACTCATTCCTATATGAAATGTCTGTATAAATATCCCCACAGAACATTTCCCTATTCTCAATTAATCGAAGAAAATCGTCGCCGCAGTCGCCGAGAAATAGAATATGAACTTTTAGATACTGGCATCTTTAATGAAGACCGATACTTTGATATTTTTGTTGAGTATGCCAAAAATTACACCGATGATATTCTAATTCAAATTAGTGTTATCAACCGAGGACAAGAAGCAAAAACACTCCATCTTTTACCCACTTTGTGGTTTAGAAATACTTGGACTTGGAATGGGAAACAAGATAAACCATCTCTAAAAGAAGTAAAAGAAGAAATATCTGACGTATCTACAGTAGAAGCTTTTCACTCTACTTTAGGGAAAAGATGGCTGTATTGTCAGAAAGCTACGGAAATTTTATTTACAGAAAACGAAACAAATCATGAAAAATTATTTGGTGTTAGCAATACTTCTCGCTACGTCAAAGATGGAATTAATGATTATATAGTGCATGAACAAAAAGCAGCCGTAAATCCAAATCAAATTGGAACTAAAGCGGCTGCCCATTATATATTAAATGTTGGTGCGGGTGAAACAAAAATAGTTCAATTACGCCTAACTAATGAACTTTTCTTAACACCTTTTGGAGATGAATTTAACAATATCTTTGCCACTCGCCAACGCGAAGCCGACGAATTTTATCAGCGCATAACTCCTTTTTCGTTGCCAGAAGATATGCGAACAGTGCAGCGACAAGCTTTTGCTGGAATGTTCTGGAGTAAGCAATATTATCAATTTACTATCGATGAATGGATAAATGGCGATCCGGCAGAGCCATCTCCACCAAATGAACGCAAACACGGCAGAAATAACGAGTGGATTCACCTCAATAACGAAGATATTCTTTCCATGCCCGACAAATGGGAGTATCCCTACTACTGCGCCTGGGATTTAGCCTTCCATGCTATTCCCTTAGCGATGATCGATCCTGACTTTGCCAAGGAGCAATTAATTTTACTAACACGGGAATGGTATATGCATCCTAACGGACAAATTCCTGCTTATGAATGGGCTTTTAGTGATGTTAACCCACCCGTTCATGCATGGGCGGCATGGCGCGTTTATAAAATCGAGCAAAAAATGTATGGGCGGGCAGATAAACATTTTCTGGAAAGAGTATTTCAGAAGTTACTGCTTAACTTTACTTGGTGGGTAAATCGCAAAGATGTAGAAGGTAAGAACGTTTTTCAGGGAGGTTTTTTAGGTTTAGATAATATTGGAGTTTTTGACAGGAGTAAAGAGCTGCCAACAGGGGGACACATTGACCAATCTGATGGTACAAGTTGGATGGGGATGTACTGTTTAAATATGTTGGCGATCGCTCTAGAACTTGCTCAATCAAATTCCAATTATGAAGACATCGCCACAAAGTTTTTTGAGCATTTTCTCTATATTGCTGATGCGATGAATCACATTGGTGATGAAGGTACAGAACTATGGGATGAAAAAGATGGTTTTTATTATGATGTTCTACATTTACCTAACAATCATAATTTAACTTTAAAAGTACGTTCACTGGTGGGATTGATTCCACTTTTTGCTGTAGAAACTTTAGAACCAGATATTTTAGCAGCACTTCCTAATTTTAAAACTCGTCTGGAGTGGTTTATTAACAATCGCCCTAAATTGCGTCAAAATGTTGCTTGTATGGAAACGAGGGGTGTAGGTGCCAGAAGATTACTGGCAATAGTCAACCGTGATAAATTGCGGTGTATTCTGCAAAAAATGCTGGATGAAACAGAATTTTTATCAGAGTATGGAATTCGCTCAGTTTCCAAATATCATGCTGAGTATCCTTACATTTTTTATGCTAACAATTCTGAATATCGAGTAGATTACGAACCAGCAGAATCTAATAGCGGTTTATTTGGTGGTAATTCTAATTGGCGCGGCCCAATTTGGTTTCCAGTAAATTATCTGATTATTGAGTCACTGCAAAAATTCTATCATTACCTGGGAGATGATTTTAAAGTGGAATGTCCCACTGGTTCAGGTAAATATATAAATCTCTGGGAAGTAGCTTGTGAATTATCACAAAGGCTCATCAAAATTTTCATAAACAATGAAGCTGGCAATCGTCCTGTGTTTGGTGGAATGCAAAAATTTCAAACAGATCCACATTGGCATGATTTAATTCTTTTCAATGAATATTTTCATGGAGATAATGGAGCGGGAATTGGCGCAAGTCATCAAACAGGATGGACTGGTTTAATAGCAAAACTCATCCAACAGGTAGGAGAATATAGCGGGGAAAATCAACCTGGGGAAATGAAGAAAAATCAGGTTCAATCTGTTGCAATGTAAATAGAAGGCAGAGGAGCCAGCGCCGTGGGCGGGTTCCCCGACTTGGGGCGACTGGCGTGGCAGAAGGTTAAAGAGTTTTTCCTGTCTGCTCTCTTAATAAGCGTAAGGTGGGTAATGTTAAAAACTTAGGATTAGCTGCATATGGGCTAAAGAAAATTTTCGGTAAATAGATACTGCATTAAAATTAAATTTTGTAAGAACGCGAGTCTTACAACTCGCGTTTTACTTATTTAGAAATGACGTACAAGTTACGGAAGAATAAAACCACTCCAGGCACAGAAGACGCGGAGTAATAAGAGTTAGAGAAATATTTTGCGTAAGTCCTGTTATTAATAACAACCACTACTGTTTTTTGTGATTGGTTTTATTTTAAAATCTTACTAACAGCTGCTTGACTTTTAATTTGCTCAATTACTGCAAAACGAATATCTCGTTTTTCTGCTATCAATTTAACGCCCGGTTGTTGAAGATTTAAGAAATTTAATCCTTGTTCTTTACCACTAATTAAGAAGTCATTGATAGCAACTTTGTAAGTTTGACTGGGGTTAAGGGGTTGATTGTTAATTAGCCAGTTGCCTAAATTAGAGTCTTTACGAACTTTAGCTGTTTGCAGATAGCCACCAGTACCTTTATTAGCTTGTCCTTGCTCCAATACTCTTTGCAACAATGCACCGTTCATCTCTACTGCAACAATTTTGCCCCCAAAAGGCAGTATCCGAATCACATCATACTGGGTAACTGGCCCTGCTGGAATTACATCATCAATCCGAATTGAACCGCCATTGTATACTGCTAAATCTGCATCTTTTACTTCCTTCAAAATCGCCTCAGCAATTAATTCTGTTAAGTTTGTAGATTCATTGCGAACGCTAGATTCTAAACCATCTAAGGCAACTGGCACATTCGCAATTACCTGCTCCGGCTCAAATCCACTGGCGCGAAATGCCTGATAACCCCGTTCCACCCATTGCTTAACTACCTTTGCAATCTTGGAATCTTCGGGAATTTTCTCCGTTATTGGCACCAAACGCGAGTTAATCTGGAGGTTTTTCTTGATAGTGTTGTAGCTTAACTGGTGAACGTAGACAGTACGGGCATTGGCATCGGCTTTAAAAATTGGCGTAAAATCTCGCCCTCGCCACTGTTGAATGTTTTCATGCTCGTGACCGCCGAGTATAATATCTATTTCTGGTATTGTTTCTGCTAATTTACGATCTTGCTCGATTGACAGATGGGTAACAGCAATCAGAATATCAACTTTACCCTTGAGCGATCGCACCTGTTGTTTAGCAGTTTCAATCGGATCGGTGTAACTAACATACCTAGCTTTATTACTATCAAGAGTTACGCCAATTAAACCTACCCTTATCACAGCACCGCGATCGCCTTTGACATTAAAGACTATCGAGCGGGGAACACCTTTAAAAGGCTGCCCCTTACTGTCTGAGACATTACCAGAAAACCAGCGAAAGCGAGATTCTTTTAATCGTTCGTAGAACTTTTAATCGTTCGTAGAATAGGTTTTCGGGCAAATCAAACTCATGATTGCCAAAAGTCGCGTAGTCAAACCCCAAAGCATTCATAACTGCTACCATTTGCTGCCCTGCTAGGGGTATACCGTTAATTTTGGCAGTACCTAAAGCCGAGGGGCTAAAGGCATCTCCAGCTAAAAAAGTATAGGTGCGGGAATTTGCCTGATAAAGTTGTTTGCGTAAGGTAGCAACACGTGCCAAACCGCCGCGAGTTCCCCCCTCTACAGGAGTGATTTCGTAGATGTCATTGAGTTGCAGCAGGTTAATATTTACAATTTCTGCGAGGGCAGGAGTAGTAAAAGCTACTGTTGCTAACACCGGCAAAACTATGCTGCACCCCTTCCAGATAAGTTTCATATTGAGCTTTGAAGAACTCGTACTCTACGGAATTGATTTTAAGGGTTTCAGCGTCGGGAGTAGCAATAAGAACTATTAAATTTTGGGGATGGGTGGAGTGATGAGGGCGATCGCTTTCAAGTAAATAATGCTATGAAGCATTTATCGTCAAAGAGTGGTAGCACAACCAAGGGAGATCCGGAACTATCAGAAAGCAGATGGAAAAAACCCTTTTGCAGAATGGCTTGATTCTCTTAGAGATATGAGAGCCAGGGTTAAAATAGAGAGAAGGCTTGAACGAGTTGAGTTAGGTAATCTTGGAGATTATCGCTCAGTTGGAGAAGGAGTTTTTGAACTGAGAATTGATTATGGTTGTGGTTATCGTGTGTATTTTGGGCAGATAGGGACAACGATAATACTTCTACTCTGTGGCGGAGATAAAAGTACGCAAGAGCAAGACATTGTTACAGCTAAAAAATATTGGAGAGATTATGAAAGAAGTGAAAACGCCTACCAGTAGTAGCTACCATGATTATTTAATTTCTTCTCTCAAAGATCCCGAACATGCTGCTGCATATATCGGAGTTATGTTGGAATTAGAAGAAGGGCGCGAACCTGAACTACTACGTTCAGCGTTGAAAGATATTATTGATGCGCGTTTGCTGTCTGATAACCTCTCAGAGGAAGCTAAACAACATTACGAAAAACTCGACAAGATACTGTCGGAAACTGGCGGTAATGAAATTTACACTCTAATTGAATTCTTAGATGCGCTGGGATATCGGATTGCGATCGCGCCTAAAGATTAATTTTGAGGATGGGGTGATGAGGGCGATCACGTTTCATGAGATAGAAGTAGGCAAGCGTATTGAATTACTATTATGTCTATCTATTCAGCAGAAAATTATTTCCCACAGCTAAACTTTATCATGATAGTTTAAGTATTCTTTGTTAACCAAATATAGCTCAATGTTAAGCAATATTTGTCTTAAATATCTAATTACTTTACTTTTAATTGTTAATAGTTCATCAGCAGTTTTATCTCTTCCTACTTCTGTAAATGACTTTATACCATGTGCTAAATCATTTCTATTAGTTTTAATAGTCCATAAATCAGTACCATTTTCTGTCTTAATAGCATTGGTCTTATATGAAAAACCGTATTGACTTGCTATATCCTTAACTAATCTTCCATCTATATTGCCAGAAAATAGGTCTTCTTTGTCAAAGCAAGCAGAAATGATATCAAGTGAAATCACTGTAATATTATCAAGTATTTTATCAGGGTTACATTTTTTTAGATTTTTGAGTACTACTTTCTTAAGTTCAGGTCTAACTTCATCGAAAGACACTCCTTGGCTGCTCAACTCATCAAATATTGCTTCAATAGCATTTCGCATGGTAGATTCAACCAAATTATAGAGTAATAAAAATCCGCTAGCCTTAAGAGTTTTTTCCAAGTCAGAGTCAATATTTCTAATCTTGATTTTTCCATCTATGCCCTCCATACTCAACTTAGTTGTACCTTGCTCTAGAGTTTTTAGAAAAATAAAATATTTGCTGACTTCTTTAGAACGTAAGTTGAAATCCTGAAATAATGTGCTTGTCATAATTTCCCTAGCAGTTGGCTACGTACATACTCAATACGCTTAATTACTCTCAATCTAGAACTGCTACCATTACCATCAGCTAATTTCTTAAACTCATCAGAATTTACCCAATTTGTAGTTTGTGGTTTTAAGTCCCTTTTTTCTCTTAAAGCTAGGGCTACACCCACAGAAAGAGACTCAAATTTAATTCTAGTTGTTGTTTTAGCATAATCTTTACCTTGGCGAAATCCTTTTGGAAAATATTGTTCTACAAAATCTAGCATTAACAAAAACTCAGTTTGCATTTTTTCATGATCACAAGTATTATTTTCATTAGCGGTCTTTAAATATTCATCAAGAAATTCATTTACTTTGTTAGCATTGAAATTGTTATAATTATTTAAAAATGCAAAGAAACGCAATACAAATTCTTGTGGTTCACGCCTATCAATAGCAACTTTAGTAAACGAACATAAATCAAGAAATTTTTTATTTTTCGATAGTTCATCAATAATTTCAAGGAATGGGCCACGCATTATACCTCTGCGCTTTTCCATCTCGTTCAGTTCAACGCTACCAGTATTAATGCGTTCAAATATATCTCTTCGTATTTCCTCATCTGCATTTTCGGTAAGTTGGATCATCCGAATGGTAGTTCTTTTGAAGCGTCTTTGACGGGCTAGTGGCAAGTCAGTGAAAATGAAGCCATTTAGTTTCTCTAATTTCTTTAATCCACTTAAAATGAGTTTATCGTTGAGAAATTCTGCTAAGGTACGGATGCGTTGTGTACCATCAATTATTTCTAAACGTGCTTCCTCACGGACATCAGCAACGAAAATATAGGGTATTGGCAAACCTAAAAGTACAGACTCAATAAACTTTGATTGCCTTTCCTCATCCCAAGCTATTTCCCGTTGGTAATCTGGAATGAATAATTCGTTTGTATCGTCATCTAGTCCGTCCTGATACTTCTGAATGAGAATTTCGATGGGATACTCTTTTGTGTCGTAATCAACAGGCTTCTGCTTCTCGCGAATCTCTGCTTCCGCAGCTTCTCGCATTTCATCCGTTATTTCTAGCTTGGGCGGCATATTTCTTACCTGGAGTAGTATGTTTCACAGCTTAGGTGAGGAGTGTACACAAGGAAGCTAGGGTTTAACTATTTATATATTGCAGTTAATGTAAAATACATTGCCCTTCCTTTTAGAGCAATTATTCCACTACACATTTGCTAATAAAGTAGCTAGATAATAGCTAGCAAAGTAAGATGCAATGCAGAATGTAAAAATAACTGGCTTCTCTCCGACTTTAAAGAAAACATTTCCCCTCACAGCAACCTCTCAACATCAACTAATCAATTCCCAGTTGTCTCTCAGTCAAATCTCATCTTGGCATGGCTTAATAACTTGTAAGCTGACTGACAAAATATCCTCATGACAACTAATCTACAAATCGGTGAAAAATTCCCCGACTTTACACTGCCAAATTATCGCAATGAACTAACGCAACTATCCCAATTTACAAAACCCAGTTTACTAGATCAACATTTGGGATTCCTCGATGGTTACCCATTGATTTTGGTATTTTATCGAGGCTTTTTTTGCCCGCGCGATCAACAGCAAATGCGAGAGTTTATCCAATTCCAAGACGAATTGAGGGTGAACTATTGCCACTTAGTTTGTGTGAGTGCAGATCCGCCTATTGTTCAAGCTGCTTTTCGCGCTGGCTTGGGAGCACAATGGACTTTTTTATCAGATGAAAAACGGGAAATTATTAAACAAATCAACATTCTCGATCAGACGGAAGGCGAGTATGCTAATCGCGCCCAACCTTATACTTTTGTGCTAAAACCTGACTTGAGTATTTACAAAATATATAACGGTTGGTTTTTTGTGGGAAGACCAACAGTTGAAGAACTCAGGCGTGATTTACGTGCCATTATGGAAACTTTATCGAATTACCGCTACGAAGCTTACAACACTCCAGAGGTACGACAAATTCGCATTCCCCAGCAAGAATGGGCAAATGGTGTACCACCTTTGGGTGCAAATGGGCTGCCTGTAGAGCAAGGTGTAGTTCGTGATTTTGATTTGCAAACGGGTAATGGTTTCATCACCACACAAAAGGGTGATGATGTGTTTTTCAACTTTACTGCTATACCTGGTGAAGGATATCGCACGATTAAACCTGGTACAGCTGTGAAATTTGAGGTAGTCAAAGGTAAGTTTGGTTTGAGTGCGCGTAATATTCAGTTGATGTCTTAACTGTCGCGATCGCTCCAATAGATTTCGACAATTTAACGACACCCCAAGCTTTCGCGGGTTGGCACACCTGTAACGGGGTTGACTCCATCAGCGCGATCGCACATCTGTTTTACTTCATAGGGATCGAGCAGGGCATTAGAAAAATCTGCCCCTGTAATCGCAGCATTGTAGAAGCGACTGCTAGTGAGCAGGGCATCGGTAAAAATGGCGTTGGTTAAATCAGCTTCATTAAAAATGACGCGATCGGCAAATGCTTCTGAGAGATTCGCGCCAGTTAAATTAGCATTGAGAAATGAACCTTTGGTGAGAATCGTGCCGCTAAGATTTGCCCCTTGAAAATTTGCCCTCTGCATTTCTGCACCTGCAAAGGATGTTCCGTGTAGATCTTGATGGGAAAAATCTCGATTTCGTAAGTCTGCGAGTGTGTAATTAACAGTGTTCTCCTGTGCCAATGCAGGAGGAGTATTCAGGGTTAACAACCAACTAACCAAGCAAACGAGCAGAAAAACACTTAAGATTATCCGTTTCATAGTCCCAATTTCCGAGCCTTAATTCTGATACTAGCTCTCACCATTACACTTAGTGAGTATTTTGTTGAGAAGTCAAGCTAGCAAAATCGAATAATTGAGTATCGGCAAGATGGGAGGGACAAACATTCTGAAGGCTACGAAACAGACTATCAATTCTGCCTGGATTTTCCTTTTCCCAAGCCTGTAGCATTTGCTTGATTTGCGATCGCTGCAAGTTTTCCTGAGAGCCGCAAAGATTGCAGGGAATAATAGGAAACTGTCGCATTTCGGCATAATGCTCAATATCGTTTTCTGAGCAATAGGCAAGTGGGCGAATAATTACGTTTTGTCCGTCATCGCTTTTGAGCTTAGGTGGCATGGCTTTGAGCGTGCCTGCATAAAACATATTCAAAAACAGAGTTCCTACAATATCATCTCGATGATGACCAAGAGCAATTTTAGTTGCACCTTCTTCATTTGCTATACGATAGAGAATGCCACGGCGCAAGCGCGAACATAAACTGCACATTGTCTTGCCTTCGGGGATGATACTTTTAACAATGCTGTAAGTATCTTCTTCTACAATCCGGTAAGGCACACGCAAAGTTTTTAAGTATTCTGGCAGTACTTGTGCTGGAAAGCCTGGCTGTTTCTGATCCAAGTTCACAGCCAGAATATCAAATTTTACGGGGGCTTTTCGTTGGAGAGTTAGTAATAAGTCGAGCATGGTGTAGGAATCTTTACCGCCGGAGAGGCAAACCATAATGCGATCGCCATCCTCAATCATTTTGTAATCGTGGATTGCCTTCCCTACTAGGCTACGCAGATTTGTCTCTAACTTTTTGAAGGTTTTTGAGTCAAGAACCTCCGTTGATTGCATCTAATGTCTCCCTATTTTTTGATTTTTTTAGTGTTTAATCAGGTGATTACACTCGATAAATATACAGTGTTAATATATCAACTAAACAGTGCTAAGTTAAATAGCGTTTTTAAACGCAGAGGGGCGCAAAGTTAGCGCAAAGTAACGCAGAGTTTTTTCTTAGAGATTTGTCATTAAGTTGGGGTGTGATGCCACTAGGCAAATAACTTCTCTTAATCATATTTACCCTCTTGTAAAGTGTGGATAAACGATGAGAAAGAATATTTATCCGACTTATATAGATTTGTATGGGGAATTTTAGATGCTACGATTGTCGCTCACACACTTACAGAAAAATAGTTTGTGAGCAGCTGATTCAATTTTTGTAAACCAAGCTAAAATCAGGAGAAATACATCCGTTGTCAGCAATTACGAGTTGCAATCTCAATACAGCTAAAATTTCCATTATTATTCCAACTCTCAATGAAGCGGAAAATATTAAAGCTACATTAGCCAGTATCCAACCAAGTACAGATTTAGAAACGATTGTGGTGGATGGTGGTTCACAAGATAACACATTAGCAATTGCCGAGTCTTTGGGCGCAAAAGTTATAAAATCTAATCTTGGGCGTGCTTGTCAAATGAACGCAGGAGCTTCAGTGGCAGGCGGAGAGATTTTGTTATTTCTCCATGCCGATACCCGTTTACCTTTTGATTTCGATGTCATGATTCGTAAAGCGCTGGAAAAACCTGGAGTTGTAGCGGGTGCCTTTGCTTTGCGGATTGATGCAGAATTGTTGAGTTTACGGTTGGTGGAATGGGGCGTGAATGTGCGATCGCGTTTTTGGCAAATGCCCTACGGTGATCAAGCATTTTTTTTAACTAAGGAAATTTTTCTCTATATTGGTGGTTTTCCTGAATTACCTATTATGGAAGACTTTGAATTAATACGACGTTTAAGAACTTTGGGTAAAATAGCACTTGTTCCAGTTCCAGTGATTACTTCAGCCCGTCGTTGGTTACAAAAAGGGGTTTGGCAAACAACTTTGATGAATCAAATAGTGATTGTTGCTTATTTTCTTGGAGTTTCTCCTGAGAGAATTCGTCGCTGGTATCGTCGGGAAAAACTAGAAAAACTAAAGGAATTTTAAGCTGCTTTTAATTTAAGCAGAGTATCTTAACCTCAGATAGTCATTTGTCATTTGTTAGTAGGGAGGCAGCGCGCCCTTGGGGGTTCCCCCGGTTGTAGCGACTGCCGTGCGGGTTTTATGGATAATTTTGCCGTTCAAACTGATAATTTATCTTCTAAACCCGCCTGTACAGTGGTTAGTAGTTAGTGGTTGGTTGTTCTCCTGGTGTTCCCTGCCCCTGGTGCTTTCTTGTCTCCTAGCCCTTAGTCCCTAGTCTCTAGTCCCTAATCCCATGCACCAAAAACACAAACATCTTCTCACACCCAAGCTTAAACTTGTACTCTTATTCTTTGTGGTTGCCGCCCTGGTGATTTGTGCTAAACAATTTAATCTTCAGGGAATTTTGCAGACATCTATCTTGTGGGTTCAAAGTCTAGATACCTTAGCACCGATCGCCTTTATCGTTATCTATAATCTAGCTACATTACTTTTTATACCTGGCTCTCTACTAACGTTGAAAGGAGGTTGCCTGTTTGGTTTAGTTTGGGGATCTGTATACGTGTTAATTGCCGCAACTTTAGGAGCCACTTTTGCATTTTTAGTTGGGCGCTACATATCACGAGATTGGGTGTGCCAACAGCTTGATAAACATCCGAAATTCAAAGCCATTGATCGGGCTGTTGCGAAGGAAGGGTTCAAAATTGTATTTTTGACGCGTCTGTCTCCTCTCTTTCCGTTTAACTTGTTAAATTATGCATTCGGAATTACAAAGGTTTCGCTCAAAGACTATATCTTGGGTTCCATTGGCATGGTTCCGGGTACTTTAATGTACGTTTATGTTGGTTCTGTTGCTGGTAACCTAGCAATGATTAATACGCCTCTTCAGCCAACTACACCACGAACTCAAATTGGGCAATGGATAATGCAGGCGATCGGATTAATTGCCACTATTGCCCTCACCCTATACATAACAAGAATAGCTCAGAAAGCTTTAAAAGAAAGTGTGGCAGTTGTAGAAGAAACAGACTAATATCTGTCTCTGTGTTTCTTCTTCTGGGTTCTCTGCGCCTCTGTGGTTATTTTATATAGTTATCATTTCTTAAAAGTAAATTATTAATTAAATTTTTCCATAACTACAAGTCATGAAAAATCAACTCATCAAATATCAATTTCCTTTCCAAAAATTGCCGAATATTTTAAAATTGAGTTTCTTGACATTACTTGCATTTGCTATTACTTTCTTGTTGAATGCAGATCCTGCTTTAGCACAGCAATCTGCCAATACACAAGGATTTAATCCTCAAGAATGGTTGCGAAACGCTCTACAGTGGATTGAAAGTTTGGGTGCAGTAGGAGCGATCGCTTTCATCGCTCTTTACATAATCGCTACTGTTGCTTTCTTACCAGGCTCAATTCTTACCTTGGGTGCTGGCGTTGTGTTTGGTGTGGTTTGGGGTTCTGTTTATGTTTTCATTGGTGCAACTTTAGGCGCTACCGCCGCTTTTCTTGTCGGGCGCTATTTGGCAAGAGGATGGGTTGCTAAGAAAATCGCAGATCACAAAAAATTTGCCGCTATTGATCGCGCTGTCGGCACAGAAGGATTCAAAATTGTTCTGTTAACACGACTATCTCCTGTATTTCCTTTCAATTTATTAAACTATGCCTTTGGAATCACAGGTGTTTCACTCAAAGACTACTTTATTGGTTCTGTAGGCATGATCCCTGGAACAATCATGTATGTTTATATTGGTTCCCTCGCTGGGAATTTAGCCATGATTGGTACAGAGACTCAACCAACCAACCCCACTGTGCAATGGGCAATTCGGATTCTTGGTTTTATTGCAACAGTTGCCGTAACGATTTATGTTACTCGTGTTGCTCGCAAAGCTCTAGAACAAGAAGTTCATGGTTAGTGGGTAGTGGTTTTGTTGATTATATGAACGGTTAAAACCGACAATTTATCTTCCAAACCCGTCCGTACAGTGGATAGTGGTTAGTGGTTAACAAGTAAAAATTAACTACTACCTACTAACTACTACCTACTAACTACTATCTATCTACCTACTATCTACTAACAACCAGGGAGCCACTAATGTCAAATTCTGAATTTCAGAGAGTGATTGTCCGCCCAGTAGATGAGTATAACCAGAAACTGGTTTCTTACGTACACCCACCAAACTGGGTTAATCCTACACCTGCTGATTGTTATGACTTAGTGGTAATTGGTGCTGGTACAGCAGGATTGGTAGTGGCGGCGGGTGCTGTGGGTTTGGGTTTGGGTTTGAAGGTAGCACTAATAGAAAAGCACCTCATGGGTGGAGATTGCTTAAATGTTGGTTGTGTGCCGTCAAAGTGCGTAATCAGATCTTCGCGGGTGATCGGCGAAATCTGGAGTGCTAAAAACTTAGGAGTTAATGTTTCCCAATTCGTTGACGTGGATTTTCCTGCTGTGATGGAGCGGATGCGGCGACTTCGAGCTGGTATTAGCCATCACGATTCAGCGGAACGTTTTCAAAAGCTAGGTGTAGATGTTTTTTTGGGGAGCGCTAAGTTTGCAGGTAGTAATATTGTAGAAGTTGGCGACAAGACTCTTAACTTTAAAAAAGCTGTAATTGCTACTGGCGCTAGGGCAGCGCGTCTTTCTATCCCAGGAATTGAAGAAGCTGGTTATCTTACAAATGAAACAGTTTTTTCCCTCATCCAACGCCCACAACGTTTAGCAGTGATTGGCGGGGGAGCGATAGGTTGCGAGTTGGCGCAAGCTTTCCGGCGTTTGGGTTGTGAGGTAATAGTTTTTCATCGCGGTTCTCATATTCTCAATAAAGAGGATGCTGATGCTGCCCAAATTCTCCAAAATGTCTTTCTCAAAGAAAAAATTCGCTTGGTACTCAATTGTCAAATGCAGCGAGTAGAAAAAACTAGCGATGGCAAGACGCTTTACTTTAGCTGCAATGGTAAAGAAGATTCAGTCACAGTAGATGAAATTTTAGCGGGTGCGGGGCGCGTGCCAAATGTAGAAGGTTTGAATTTAGAAGCTGTTGGGGTGGAGTACGATCGACGCAAGGGTGTAAGGGTGAATGATTACTTGCAAACCACAAACCCTAAGATTTTTGCTGCTGGCGACATCTGTATGGATTGGAAATTTACCCATGCTGCTGATGCGGCAGCGCGAATTGTGATTAAAAATACACTGTTTTCTCCTTTCGGTTTGGGACGATATAAACTTAGTACTTTAGTAATGCCTTGGGTAACGTATACCGATCCAGAAATTGCCCATGTAGGGATGTACGAACATCAAGCCCAGCAAAAAGGTATTGAAGTTAATACAATCAAGATTAATTTTAGTGCTGTCGATCGCGCGATCGCTGATGGTGAAGAGGAAGGTTTTGTCAAAATCCTCCATAAAAAAGGATCGGATGAAATCTTGGGTGCGACGATTGTTGCTCGTCATGCGGGTGAGATGATTTCGGAGGTTACCACGGCAATTGTTAACAAGATAGGTTTAAGTAAACTTAGCAGCGTTATTCATCCTTATCCTACTCAAGCAGAAGGTATTAAAAAAGCCGCAGATGCCTATCGTCGAACTTTGTTGACACCAAAAACCAAACGCTTTTTAGGACTGCTAACAAAGTTGTCTTAATAATAACTATTTCTGAAAATTGTAGTGGACTATTGGACTGACACGACCACCACACCACAAGATTTATATTTATGCACTCAATGAGTCTTGTCACGCCACTACGTATACTTCAACAATAAAATATGAGTCATTAACCTAATGGTGATGATAGCTA
This sequence comes from Chlorogloeopsis sp. ULAP02, assembly GCF_038404745.2. Classification (NCBI taxonomy): domain Bacteria; kingdom Bacillati; phylum Cyanobacteriota; class Cyanophyceae; order Nostocales; family Chlorogloeopsidaceae; genus Chlorogloeopsis; species Chlorogloeopsis sp. ULAP02. Next base: position 121,642 of record NZ_JAYKTT020000024.1, read on the forward strand.
ATACGACTAATTAGCCAAGCCGAAGATATAATTCCCACAAATTGAGCCACGATTGTATTAATATTTGCCTGCACTACAAACATATCGAGTGGCTCAATCAATTGACTTGCGTTATAAATAGCCATCCCTTGTACTTGAGTCAGCGATTTTGCTACCAGAGTCCCAACAATTACCTCAACACCGAATAAAGTCAATATCATACCAGCAGCATTTAGAGCCAATCCCCGCCAAAGAAGACTAATCACATCTGCTTTTTTGGGGTGTAATGCCGGATTTGGGTTCTGTAAATCTTTGCCAATACGAATGTAGTTCCAATCCCAATAAAGGCTTAATCCAAGTACCAAAAGTCCACCTAATCCACAAAATAAACCCAACCCAGACATGGCATCTTGAGCCTTGAGGTTGAAATTGGGATCGGCGATCGCAAACAATACAATTAATCCTGAAACTACCAGCAGTCCTAGTTGTACACCAAAATTAATCCAACCTGCTAGGCGAAAATTCGTAGCGATTTCCTGAACGGTTGGTAAGGAAGAGCGTAAGTCTAACTTGTTTAACATACATTTATCCTCATCCACTATAGACAATTGTCACCATTACAGCCTGTGATAGCTTCTGTATGGGCTGTCTTTTTGTAGATGAATTTATACGTAGCGATCGCTGATTTGAAAAGACTTTATCAAAATCCTCCATAAACAGGGATTAAGGATTACTAAAAAATAAATTACTCAATAAATATAGAGTGGGTAACCCACTATGATTCGAGGGTTGATCGTGCGTTACGGACTATCGTCCTAATGCACCCTACAAATTGGAAATTTTTTAACTGGAAGTTCTTTAAAGCAAATTCTTGGTGCAACCATTGTAAATTGCAGGATTTGTCTTAGAGTGCTAGGAAATAGTTAAATAATGACTAACGAGTGTTTAAGCTTGATGAATCAGTATTAGAACCTTGTTGACGAGTATTTGAGCTTGATGAACGAGTCTCAGAACTTCAAGGACGAGTATTTGAGCTTGATGAACGAGTCTCAGAACTTCATTGACGAGTATTTGAGCTTGATGAATCAGTATTAGAACCTTGTTGACGAGTATTTGAGCTTGATAAACGAATCTCAGAACTTCATTGACGAGTATTTGAAACTCGATCACGAGTATTAGAGGTACATTAATCAGTATTTTAGCTTGATTGCTGATCATCAAAGCCTGGTTGACAAGTCAATAGACTTCTTCAATGTGAATATATAACTTAAAGTTTATAGAAATATTTAGGCTTGGATGAGACACAGGGATTGACGCTGTTTGTTAAACCTGAAAATATTCAAATTGAATCTACTGAATCTAAAAAAGAGAAAAATTTGATACTAAATGCTACTAATAGCCTTAGCCTATCCTCTCACAATCCTGCTTTCCTCTAGACTAGGGGCAGTAACCTTATTAAACTTCAATCCCTGATCAGCAATAATACAGAATTACTTCTGTTCTATAGTTTTTGAGCAAATTATCAAGTAACCACCATGAACTGTATACACCAGAACATATAAAAAACTTTCTTCCCTACCTGCGCTCTTGCGCGCAGCGACTTCTGCCCTCTGCCATCTGCCTTTTACTTACACTTTCGCATCACCCTGGTTAGTATGTTATGCAAACACCAAATAATACAACCTCTACTCTCCAAGATTTCTCACGCAGGGAATTGCGAGATTTAGTGCGAGCGCAATTGCAAAGTTTATTAGAAGCCGGAGATTTACGGGGAGCAAAAGCCATTTTGGTGCCTGTACAGCCTGTGGATATTGCCGAGGCGATAGAAGGTTTGCCAGAAGCAATGCACGCAATAGCTTTTCGCTTGCTTTCTAAAGATGAAGCGATCGAGGTTTATGAATATCTTGACTACAGCATTCAAGAACGACTGATTGAGGAACTCAGAAGTCAGGAAGTCCGCGATATAGTCGATCAAATGTCACCGGATGATCGCGCCAGGTTATTTGATGAATTACCAGCCAAAGTCGTCAATCGTCTTCTAGAACAACTAAGCCCAGCCGAAAGAACAGCCACAGCTCAACTTTTGGGTTATGAAGCTGGCACAGCCGGAAGAATCATGACGCCGGAGTTAATTTCTTTAAAAGAAAATTTTACAGTCGCTGAAACTCTAGAGCGAATTCGTCGCGTGGCTAATGCCAGTGAAATGATTTACTATCTCTACGTTACAGATGCAGCTAGGCGTTTGACTGGAATTGTATCTTTACGTGAATTGGTAACATCTCAACCGGAACAGACAATTGGCGATATCATGACTCGTGATGTGGTGTTTGTTCACACGGATACAGACCAAGAAACAGTAGCAAGATTAATTCAAAGATATGATTTTCTTGCTGTGCCTGTGGTGGATCGAGAACAGCGTTTAGTGGGAATTGTTACAGTCGATGATGTAATTGATATTATCCAAGAGGAAACCACTGAGGATATTTATGCTGTAGGTGGTGGTGTTCAATCAGGTGGTGACGGCTATTTTGAATCAGATTTATTTACAGTTGCTCGCAAGCGGGTTGTCTGGTTACTTGTCTTACTTATTACTAATACTGTGACGGGAACAATTATTAAGTCGCAAGAGGATATTTTAGAAAAAGTGGTAGTGTTGGCAGCTTTTATCCCCTTGCTAGTCGGTACAGGTGGTAATGTTGGTGCTCAATCTTCCACAGTCGTGATTCGTGGTATGAATACTGAAGAAATCCGCGCTTTGGGTGGCCCATTACACGTCATTGGTAGAGAAGCTGTGGCTGGAGCTTTGTTAGGAGTAATGTTAGGCTTAATCGCAACTGTATGGGCTTTCTTTCTACAAAAGAATTTAGAAGTAGCCTTAGCAGTTGGCGTTAGTCTCGTAGCGATTTCTGTTTTAGCTTCTGTTTCTGGTTCCGCTCTACCGTTTTTATTCCGCTTACTGCGCTTAGATCCGGCATTAATGTCAGCGCCTTTTATTACTACAGCAGTGGATGTTGTAGGTGTTTTAATTTACTTTAATTTAGCGCGAGTAATATTAAGAATATAAGTTCGTAATCATAGAAATTTGCTTCGTTATTTCTGTCAAGAAATCTCTAATTTAATTTTCAGTCACAGACAAAAATCACAACTATAAGTTTTAAAATTTGAGTTAAAAAAGAATGTGGTTAAATGTTATTTAAAAATTTAGTAAGCATTGCCATCAAAGTGCTATTACCCGCACTATTAATTCTAGTCTTAACTCTAATTAATTTCTCTAGTAGTAACCAAGCTATAGATATTAAAATACCTAAAATTCAGCAAAGTAATCCTATAATTGTTGAAAATATTAAACCCGGTACAACTAATTGGCAGCTAACTAATCCAGCTACCCGAAGAGAAATAGAAGGTTATGCTTCGCTTACAAGTGTTAATCGCGGTGAAAAAATCAAGTTTTTTGTCAACACAAAAGAGCCAAGCTACACTATAGAAATTTTCCGGATGGGGTGGTATAGAGGCGCAGGAGGGCGACAAATGGCACCTGCGATCGCACGCAAAGCAGTCAAACAACCACCACCAATGGTAGATCAGGCAACAGGGTTAATAGAATGTGATTGGCTAGATCCATACGTATTAAAAATTCCTTCTTCCCAAAACGATCCCACAATTTGGGCTAGCGGTATTTATTTAGCAAAACTAACTGCTAGTATTAGTGGCAAGCAAAGTTACATTATTTTTGTTGTCCGCGATGACAGCCGCTCTTCTGACATCCTCTTTCAATCGAGCGTTACTACTTATCAGGCATATAACAATTGGGGTGGAATGTCCCTTTATCGCTGGAACAGTCGTGGCAAACAAGCATCTAAAGTTTCTTTTAATCGTCCTTATACCATCAGCCCTAATCGCGCTGCCGCCTATGGAGTAGGTGCTGGAGAATTTCTCACCAATTTTCAACCAAAACGACGAACTTCTAGTGCTGGATGGGAATACAATATGCTGCGATGGCTAGAACGAGAGGGCTACGATGTCACTTATAGCACCGACATTGATACCCACGAAAATCATCTAGATCCATATACTGGCAAACCTATGCTGTTACTGCACAAAGCATTTCTTTCTGTCGGGCATGATGAGTATTGGTCGTGGCAAATGCGGCAAAATATTGAAGCGGCTAGAGATGCTGGTGTTAGTCTTGGCTTTTTTTCTGCTAATACCTGTTATTGGCAAATTCGCTTTGAACCTAGTCGAATCGCCCCAGGTATTAACCGCACCATCGTAGCTTACAAAGAAAATGTTGCTTTAGATCCCTATGCTAGAGACACAGATCCAACAAACGATTATTTGATAACGACGCTTTGGCGAAGAAAACCTGTAAATTTCCCAGAAGATGCCTTGATTGGAGTTATGTATGAGACATTTCAGGTAAATGCTGATATAGTTTTCAAGCAAACAGCACCAGATTGGTTGCTTGCAAATACACAATTAAAACCAAGCAATGATCAGGCATTGTTGCGATCAAATAATCGAGAGTCTAAAAAAGAAATACGCTTAGTAGGACTTTTAGGCTATGAAGTTGATCGGATGTTTGGTAATGCTCCTGTCAATACAATTCGTGTTGCCCATTCGCCCTATCGTTACGGACGCCGTATTCGATATGCAGATATAACAGTTTACACTACAAACTCTGGTGCAACAGTATTTGCAACCGGCTCAATACAGTGGAGTTGGGGACTAGATGATTACAATGTGCCAAAGTTACGTCCCTCTGTTTTAAATAATGATGCCCAAGTCATAACGGGCAATGTATTAGCCAAAATGTTAGGAAAATAATATAGAAATGCTTTTTATTCTTTATAATTCTGATGTTGTATCTGGGGCAATGATTTCACCAGTACCCAAATTCAGGATCATATCCTGATCAGTGATCAGCTCACTGAGTTCCTTTACCTGTAAATTCATTTGTTCGCATGCTTTACGCAATTCTCGTGCAAAAGTATTCAAATCATTACCATAACCACATTGGTGAGCAGCAGTTTCAATTCCCTGCTTGGCATTTGCTCTTGCACAATCTACTAGTTCTCTGCCTTGTAATGGTGTTTGAGATGACATATTCGCTTTTATAACTCTTAGGTTTCCCTGTTAGAGTATCAACTATCCAATTTATACTCATCCACCTAATGAAAGGTAAAAATTAAAAGAAAACCAGCCATAAGGGTAGATTTTTGGAGACTGGGGACTGGGGACTAGGAAGAGGGCAAGGGGAAAATCTTTCTCCGTGTCTTTTTATCCCCGCGTCTCCGTGTCTTTTTGCTTCTAACCGTTAACTACGACACCACCATTCGGATGTAATACCTGTCCAGAAATGTAAGAAGCATCATCTGATGCTAAAAACACATAACTGGGTGCAATTTCTTCTGGTTGTCCTGCTCGTTGCATTGGCACTTGTTTACCAAAATTTGCAACTTTATCTTCTGGAAAAGTAGCGGGTATTAAAGGAGTCCAAATTGGGCCGGGTGCGACGGCATTCACACGAATTCCCTTTTCTACTAAACTTTCTGATAGGGAACGAGTAAAGGCAACGATCGCTCCTTTTGTGGAGGAGTAGTCAAGTAGTTGTGGGCTACCTTTATAAGCTGTGACTGAAGTGGTGTTAATGATGGCGCTACCTTCTTTGAGGTGCTTCATCGCTGCTTTTGTTAAGAAAAACATTGAGAAAATATTAGTACGAAAAGTCCGCTCTAATTGCTCTTTACTAATATCTTCGATACTTTTTTGTGGGTGTTGTTCGGCAGCATTATTAACAAGAATATCGAGTTTACCAAACTCATCGACTGTTTGTTGCACCGCCTGCTGACAAAAGGTTTCATCGCCAATATCACCAGCTATGGTTACTGCACGTCGCCCTTGTGCTTCTACTAAATGCTTAGTTTCTTTAGCATCATCGTGTTCATTAAGGTATAAGATAGCTACATCAGCCCCTTCTTTAGCAAAAGCGATCGCTACAGCACGACCAATACCACTATCTCCACCAGTTATTAGTGCTACTTTATCCTTTAACTTGCCACTTCCCTGATACTGTGAATCTTCAGCTTTGGGTTTTGGCGTCATTTCTGATTCAATACCCGGTTGCTGTGCCTGCTGCTGTGGAGGTTGTAGTGTTTGTTCTTCTGGCATATGTTAGTGATTTCCTGAAAATTGACAAAATAGTTATTAGTTAGTGGTTTCGTTGATTCTATGAAAGATTAAAACCGACAATTTATCTTCTAAACCCGCCCGTGCAGTAGTTAGAACTACTAACCAATTACATTTTCAAAACTAAACCTTGGATCGAAAATTCAATCCAAGGTTTAACTTTGCGTTCGCACCCGACTGCCGTTTTTGAGTTAGATTTTTAGCCCCAAATGAAGGTTGTGTGTACCAGTTGCCATCAAAGCAAAAGTACTCCCTAACAGAAGTGCTCCCCACACCTAAGCACGCTCTATATGACAAGGGAACATTACAACACAACTCTACCGCGATGAAGGATTTTTCCTTTCCATCTTTTTACAAAATAGCTCCGATTTTACTGGGATTTATCAGCCTTAAGTTGTAAAACAATATAAGTTATGTCAATCTTAAGAAGTAATTTACTTGATTAAATCTCTGTTCTACTCAGTATTATATTGGCAATAAAACTCACTTTATAATTATGAGTGTTCTGATATCTTTGGAAAGTTAAAAGTAACTTTAAAGACATAAGACTTAAGTATAGACAAATAGCTTATCTCTGAGTGAGGAGTAGTGATTAAGAATTTGCAAAATATTAAGTTATAGAAGTGTTGCATCTCGTCAACATCTAATTATTTATTGAGATATATCTGAGATTAATAAAATTTACTTAGAGAGTAAAGCTGGGGTAGTGCTATGCAAATTGTGAACATTTCTGACGGGAAAGAAACTGACCCTTTTCGACTTCTTCAGTCAACGTTGCGCGATCGCTGGCAAAATATTGAAGGCCCGACAAATAGCGACGTTGATATTTTAGTTGTTCCTTCCCTTAGCATCGATCAGCGAGAACTCAAAAAAGTAGAAGGGTACGAACACTATGAAGAACGCCTTTTATTTTCCTTGATTCGCTTGTGGAACCCACGCAACAGGCTGATTTATGTCACTTCTGTACCACTTCATCCCAGCATCATCGATTATTATTTACAACTGTTGCCAGGAATTCCCTTTTCTCATGCTCGCAATCGCTTACTGCTTCTGTCTACTTACGATTCTTCTCTCAAACCCTTGAGTCAGAAAATATTAGAACGCCCCCGCTTACTCAATCGTATTCGTCAAGCTTTAAGACTAGACAAATCATTTATGATATGCTACAATACGACGCCTTTAGAATCAGAATTATCTTTAAAATTAGGCGTCCCCCTGTATGCTGCCGATCCAAAATTGCAAATTTGGGGAACTAAAAGTGGCAGTAGAGAAATCTTTGCAGAAAGTGGAGTGCCACATCCAGATGGCAGCCAGAGGGTGTGGAGTGTAGATGATTTAGCACAAGCCGCTGCCGAGTTATGGGAGCGCCAACCAACCTTAAAAAGAATGGTGGTAAAGCTCAATGAAGGCATTTCCGGAGAAGGTAACGCGCTTTTAGATTTAAGACCAATTGCTGAACTTGCACCTGATGGTGGTTCTCATGCTCAAAGGGTAGCAGCGATTAGCGATTGTTTCCCCAAACTACGTTTTCAGGCTAAACAAGAAACTTGGGAGAACTTTTCACAACGCATCACAGAGCTAGGAGCAATTGTTGAAGCATTTGTGGAAGGAGAAATTAAGCGATCGCCCAGTGTACAAGGACGGATCACACCTTTAGGCGAAGTAGAAATCCTCTCCACCCACGACCAAATTCTCGGAGGGCCAGATGGACAAATTTATCTTGGCTGTCGTTTTCCTGCTGACAAAACCTATCGGATGCAATTACAACAATTAGGATTGAAAGTTGGCAGAAAACTAGCCGAAAAAGGCGCATTAGAAAGATTTGGAGTAGATTTTATCGCCGTTGATCAAGGAAATGGAGAGTGGGATTTTCAAGCAATAGAAATCAATCTGCGCAAAGGTGGCACCACTCATCCCTTTATGACCCTAAAATTATTAACTAACGGGCGCTATGACCTTTCCACAGGCTTATTTTACTCTCAGCAGGGGCGTCCCAAATATTATATCGCCACCGACAACCTGCACAAAGACCGCTATCAAGGGCTTCTACCCAACGACTTAATGGACATAATTGCCCAACATCGGCTCCACTTTGACACCGGCACCGAAACAGGAACAATATTCCATTTGATGGGTTGTCTTTCTCAATTTGGCAAGTTGGGATTAACCAGCATCGGCGATTCTCCCCAACAAGCAGAAGAGATTTATAATAAAGTCGTCAAAGTTTTAGATGAAGAAACTAGCGGCAATAATAACAATTTCTCCAGTTTCTCAGAATACACTTTTCCTACTACCTGGGATGGATTTAGTTGTTAGTTAGTGGTTAGTAGGGGCGAGTTTTATGATTAAGTTTGAGATAAAATCAAGAATTTATCTTCTAAACCCGCCCGTACAGTGGTTAGTGGTTAATAACCAACTACTACCTACTAACCAATCCCCAATCCCCAATCCCCGATCCTCATTTGTGTATTAGCGGTTGTGTCTAACAAGAGCGCGGTTCACTGCATAAATCCAAACTGCCTACGTCCTTATCCCCAACCTTGGGGAAACAAATTTTGCAACAGCTGTGGTGCGCCCTTAGAGCTGATAGACCGCTATGTGCCTACGGCGCGTTTAGGATCGGGAGGTTTTGCCCAAATTTATACTGTTTGGGATCAAAAAACGCAAACCGAAAAGGTGCTGAAGGTATTGGTGGAAGATTCACCAAAAGCCCTAGAATTATTTGCTCAAGAAGCAGCTGTTTTAAGTTGTCTAAGACATCCGGGTGTTCCCAAAATCGATAGTGATGGTTATTTTCAGCGCTATTGGTCAGATTCTCAAGGACAACTCAACCTGCCTTGTTTAGTCATGGAAAAAATTGACGGGCAGACGTTGGAAAATATTTTACAACACTACTATCCTCAAGGGTGTCCCCAAGAACTAGTGTTTAATTGGTTAACCCAAGCCACAGACATCTTACAGCACTTACATCAACGCAATATCATTCATCGTGACATCAAACCTTCTAACTTAATGTTGCGCAATCCTTCACCATTGGCAGGGGAGCAGTTGGTGCTAATCGATTTTGGCGGGGCAAAACAATTTGAAAAGACAAATATTGGTTCAGAATCGCGATCTACAAAATTATTTTCCACTGGCTACAGCCCTCCAGAACAAATTGCTGGTGTGAATATTGGGCCTGCTGCTGATTTTTATGCCCTCGGTCGGACGATGATTGAATTATTGACGGGCAAACATCCAGCAGATTTAGAAGATCCGCTCACCGGAGAATTTAGTTGGCGTAGGCAAGTCAATATTAATCCACTGTTTGCAGACTTGCTCGATGATATGGTAAGGGAGGACGCGCGATCGCGTCCAGCAAATACAGCCATTCTTCAAAAACGTTTGGCACAAATTTCTGATGCATTTTCCAGCAATGTCAGACAAACTAGCCGTCACATTACTCCTCCTGTACGCACCACTGCACCAGCTCAGATTTCGACATTTTTCTTAGAACTAGAAAAAACTCTTCAACAAGCATTTACTAGTTCTACTAATCTTGTCAGAAAAATTATAGTTTTTATATTTCAGGCAATCTTTCAGTTGATTAGAGCCTGCTTAGATACGATTTGGTCAATGCTTTTGACTTGTATCGGTGCTGGTATTGGTACAATTATTGGCTATTTCTTTGCATATCGGACAACCTGGGGAGCAGAAGTTGGCGAAGTTCTATCTAAGCAACTAACTGTATTACTGGCAAATAATCAACCTGTACTGGGTTCAGAGATTTTGATATTTGCGGGCGCTGGCTTCGGAACTGCATGGGGATTGACAATAGCGGGAGGTTATGGACAAAGACGGCGGTTTTTAGTCGCATCACTTATGGGTATAATCAGCTACAGCTTTGGTTGGTTTATTTTGCAATTATTTACACCCAAAGATAATGGTGAGGGTTTGGTAGGATTGATTTTAGCTGCTGTTTCCCTGTTTACTTTAGGATTAGGTCTTCGCAGCCATCAAATAGTTCATGCTATTATTGCCGCTTTTGGCACTGCCATTCCATTTGCACTTTTGATGAGTTTAAGGCTTTCATCAAGTTTGTTCGACTTATTTCGCCCTACTAATAATTGGGAAGAGTTGTGGCTGAAAATAGCCCTTTTTGGTCTGATTGGTATTTTTATTAGCTTCTGGCTGGGAGTGAGTTATTACTTGGTTGTACCAGGTTTGCGCTTGTTGGGCTGGCGTAAATAAATATCCCCCTTACCGCTATTCCTTGGTTTGGGGGATATTATAATTGGTTGTCTATAGAGTTTTCAGTATAATTCGTTTTCGATGAATCTATTCTAGAAACTACTGTTAATTTTGACTAGCTAAAATACTGGTGTATACCGTACTTTTACAGTTTCTTTATTACGACTTCATACTTAACTATTCCAAATCTAAATAGCCCCTAATTCACTTTTGTAGTGACTGGTCTCGGCAAATTTTTCTTTATGATTGTGGAATTTATTTATAAAATTTTAATATTTTCACTATAAAAGCTTTATGTAATTTTGACTGGTTTTCAAATAACAAGTTACATTATTTTTACAGTTTCTTCATCACTTATTTATACTGACTAATTTTTTGATGAGTCTGATTATGCTAGTGGAACGTAACTTACTTTCAACAACGGGGAAGAACGATCCACTATCATGGATTCGGAGCGATCCATACCTTAACATTTCTTTATCATTAAAAAAGTGCGCGATTGGATTGAAAAATGCTTACCTATATTAAAGATTTAGCAAAAACCCTCGCTCCCCGCTTAATAGAAATTCGCCGTCATATCCATTCTCACCCAGAACTCAGCGGGCAGGAGTACCAAACAGCCGCCTTTGTTGCTGGTGTTTTATCTTCTAACGGGCTTCATGTACGAGAGGGAGTGGGTAAAACTGGTGTAATCGGAGAATTGCAAGGTACTGGTAGAGACGATCGCATCTTGGCAATTCGTACTGATATGGATGCTTTGCCAATTCAAGAACGCACTGGTTTAGAGTTTGCTTCTCGTGTTCAAGGTTTGATGCACGCTTGCGGGCATGATGTTCATACCACAGTGGGTTTAGGAACGGCAATGGTACTAGCTCAAATTGCAGAGGAGTTACCTGGAAAAATACGCTTTTTATTTCAGCCAGCAGAAGAAATTGCTCAAGGTGCCAACTGGATGGTGTCAGATGGAGCAATGGAGAAAGTAAGTGGGGTATTGGGTGTTCATGTTTTTCCCTCCATTCCTGCTGGTTCAATTGGTGTGCGTTACGGAGCCTTAACAGCAGCAGCCGACGATCTAGAAATTATTATCCTTGGAGAATCGGGACATGGTGCTCGTCCCCATGAGGCAATTGATGCAATTTGGATTGCCGCGCAAGTAGTTACTACTGTGCAACAAGCAATTAGTCGAACGCAGAATCCTTTGCGCCCCGTAGTGTTGAGCATCGGGCAGATTAGTGGAGGCAGAGCGCCGAATGTAATTGCTGATCGAGTACAGTTGTTAGGCACTGTGCGATCGCTCCATCCCGAAACTCGTGCTAATTTACCAAACTGGATCGAAAAAATTGTCGCTAGTGTCTGCGATTCTTACGGTGCGAAATACCAAGTGAATTATCGCCAAGGTGTACCTAGCGTTCAAAATGATTACCTTTTAACACAGTTGTTGCAATCAGGAGCAGAAGAAGCTTGGGGAAGCGATCGCGTGCAAGTATTACCCGAACCTTCTCTTGGTGCTGAAGATTTTTCTGTTTATTTAGAAAAAGCTCCCGGTTCTATGTTTCGCTTGGGTGTAGGTTTCCCAGATAGAGTCATTAATTACCCTTTACATCATCCTCAATTTGAAGTTGATGAATCTGCCATCATTACCGGAGTTGTGACTATGGCATATGCGGCTTTTAAATATTGGCAGGTAAACTAACTATTGTCTATAAACCTTTAATCTAAAGTATATTCTTTTTAACTCGTACTTAAGAGAAAAAGCTGTATTGATTCTCTTTTTAGCGGGTTTTTAACCATGAGTTAAGTTAGGTAAATTATCATGAGATTTACTAATGATTTTCGTAACATAGAACATACAAGCTAAAAATTTATAACTTTTCCTACTAGGACTGTACTTAAAAAATAAAAACAAAAGGTTTTTTCATATCCAATACTTTTAAAGGATCGAGGATGTGAGCATGAGTGTAATAACTAAATTAAAAGATGCAGTCAAAGTTATCTTACCAGAACGCATTGTTTGGCGAATGCAAAGTCTTCTACATGAGATGGCAACTCGAAGATTACGCGGATTAGATTTTCATTTAAATCATCCAGATCGAGTGATACTTGAAGATAACATTATCCCTTACTTTGTTGCTTGTAGTGAATTCAATAAAATTCTTTTTGTAGGTTGTGAATGGTTCACAAAACCATACGGAAAATACTTTAAAAATAAAGAGTACTGGACAATAGAAATTGATTCGCGTAAAGCCAAATATGGGTCAAAAAAACATCACATTATAGACGCACTCCAAAATCTAAGCAATTATGTTGAAAATAATTATTTTGATCTCATCTTTTACAATGGTGTCTTTGGATTTGGTATCAATACTAAGGAGGATACAGAAGAATCTTTTTGGCAGTGTTTTAAATGTTTACGCCCCGGTGGAGTTTTAGTGTTTGGTTGGAATGATAAGCCTGAGTTTAAACCTTTTCCTGTGATTGAAGAATGTGAGAATTTAAAGAGATTTAAACCATATATTTTTCCTCCTCTTGCAGCTACAGAATATACAGTCGAGGATGATCGCTTTCAATATGGACACAGATTTAACTTTTACATTAAACCTGTGAGTTCGTAAGCACAGATAATAAGAATTTTTGCCACTCTCGTGCTTGCAATTAGACAAAAATCCCGACACCTAGTATCGACTAGTGTCGGGAGTCATAAAAACCCAGCAAGTGTTATTAAGTACTAAAATCACATTCGGATATTAAAACTCAGTAGGTGAGGAAAAAGGCAAAACATTTTCACCTTTTACCTTTCTTGGCTGCGATTACTTTGCTATTAAGAAAACAAAGCCATATTACTTAGATGCCGCACCCTGTTTACCCAGTTTTTCTTGAATTTTTTGTTTTGCAGCTTTGAATTGGGTAGCCAGTTGCTCGCTTTGTTCACTGCTTAGGTTATTACGAATAGCAGCGAACATTGTGCTTTCTTCTTGACGAATATGATCGCCCACAGCATCCATTAGCTGTCTAACTTTATCTTTGAACTGAGATGAAGAAGGATCAATGGCCTTAATTTCATCTAGCATCCGCTTCATTTCAGCTTGCTCATCATACAACTCTTGAGTATCACCTTCACCGTAGAAAGGACGTACTCTTGGGTAGACAACTTCTTCTTCAGCTTCAGCGTGAGCAGTTAGATCCTTGTAAATTTGACCGAAGTATTCTTGGATCTTTTGTGGATCGTTGCTTGCCAACAGTTCAGTAAACAAGGTATTTACCTTATTATGATCCAGGCGGATAACATCCTGAATATTCATATCACTCTTATCAGAGCTTTGGGTAACAGCACTACCGAATACACCGCTCAATGCTGCCATTGCGTCTTGCACGCGTCCCCAGATACCTTGATCTGCTTCTTGTCCAGTCAACTCACGAACACCCAAAACCTCTAAAATACCTTTGAGTTGCTCTTGGTGAGCGCGATTTTCAAAGTTTACAGTATTTAAAGGCCCAATTGCCATCATTACATCGGCACCAACTTTTTGAGCTGCCTTATGAATTGTTAAGCCAGACATTACTTGTTGGTGCTTGAGCAATTCATGCTGAAATACTTTTTCGTATAAATTCAATTCAGAGCCTTGCATCAATTGCTGAACTTTTTTAACCATCTCTGAAACGGTTTTGTCAGGCTCGGCTTGAATTCCGTACTGCACATTCACAGTTTCCAGAATGCCCATATTCTTATTGTCATCATCGAGCATTTTCTGGATGCGATCGCGAATTTCATTATCAGAAACTTCTTTCAAAAATTGTTGTTCATTTGCAATCAACAATTTTTGAATTTCTTTCATATCTGCCAACTTTTTGGCAATAGCAGTACGCTTAGTATCATCTAAAGTTGTTACCATCTTGAGTTCTCCTCTAACAAACTTAAATTGTTTGTGTTTTAGACAATTTCAGAGTGACATATTACTTCACATCGCTCCATCTTTCTTTTGAGCGATAACCCTGAAACCAAGGATATAAAAATTTCAATTTTCAGGATAATTTTTACAAGCGAATCGCATTTATACTTTTAGGTAGATAACTGCTAAAACGACACTCCATCGCCGGGTAGATAAATTTTTATTTTTGCTTTTCTAGATTGACTTCAGGATATTTAAAGAGAGGAGCTCCTATCATAATGTCAGAAAATCCTGGGCTAGGAGAGCAGGCGCTAAATAAAGCCGCAGAAGTAGGGTTATCTAGCCAATTAGATGAAGTAGAAAATTTAGATGTAAACATCAAAGCTGAACCTTTAAATTTAGTTCAGGGGCAGGTAGAGGGAGTCTCTATAGAAGGTGATGGTTTGGTAATGCAGCAAGATTTGCGTATAGAGGAACTAGATATGGATATTGATAGCGTTGCTATCAATCCTCTGAGTGCAGCTTTTGGCAAAATTGAATTAACCAAACCTACCCAAGGTAAGGCACGGGTTGTCTTAACCGAAGCAGATATCAACCGTGCTTTCAACTCCGAGTATGTTCGCTCGCAACTGCAAACTCAGAAAATTCATGTAAATGGCAAATTAACAACATTTGTCCCTCAAAATGTGGAATTTCGCTTACCTGGAGAAGAGAAAGTAGCATTGAACGCTACTTTACTTTTAAAAGAAAGTCAACAAACTGAAAAAGTCGCCTTTTCAGCAATACCCCGTGTTAATGAAAGCGGACAAACAGTGACTTTAGAAAATGTTGAATATGGTGAAAATCAGGAAGCATCACCAGAACTGACAAAAGCTTTAGTGGATGCTACTAGCGAAATTTTGGATTTGAGAAACTTCGATTTAGAAGGCATGAGTCTACGGGTTAAAAATTTAGAGGTGGAAGTAGGCAAAATCATACTGCAAGCCGAAGCTGATGTTGAGCAAATTCCTTCGGCTTAATTTATGAATCCCTAAAATGTGCAAACCCTTCTACTTTGGTGCAGTTACTTACACCAAATTACGGAGAAACTTTTTAAGTCTGTTATTACTCGGAGTATAAAGAAATTATGGAAACTCAAGAAAGAAATACAACCCCTTATCCCAATATTCCTGCTTTTTTAGAAAGTGACGATAGAGAATTTCGTGATACTGGTGTACCTAGCACTGTTGCGATCGCAGGGCATCCTATCCACCCTATTCTTGTTCAATTCCCAATTGCATTTCTTGTTGGAGCGCTGTTAACTGATGTCGCTTTCTGGCTGACTGATGACACTTTCTGGGCAAGAGCCTCTTATTGGCTGATACTCGGTGGATTGGTAGGCGGAATTGCAGCAGCCCTAACCGGTATTCTCGACTTTTTGAGAATAGGGCGAGTTCGCAAACGCACAGCTGGCTGGGCGCACCTAATATTGAATGTAAGTGCTTTGGTACTGACAATTATTAACTTGGTATTACGCTGGAATAATCCAGTTATGCCCATATTACCTTGGGGACTTGTAATTTCAGTCATTGTAGCTTCGCTTCTTGGCGTTTCTGGTTGGTATGGTGGTGAATTAGTTTATAGACATAAAATTTCTGTGATTGGCAACGGCAACCCAGAGCAACCATAGCGATCATTCGAGATAGGGGATAGGGAACAGGGAATAGGAATAAGGATTCTTTTTATCTCCCTACTCCTGTTGTAGTCTAGGTTGTTCATATTGCACCAAGTCGCTACGCGCAAGAGCGTAGCTACGGCGTATCCGTTGGTAGGCAGAAGAAGTAAGATTTTCATTCCCTCGTTGTGTGATTTATCACAGAATAGTCTTATACCTATGGTGTTAAAGAAAACACAAAACACTTATATTCTCCTCTCCTTGCTCATCGTGGTTGCGATGGGCTTTTTCTTTAAGTACTACAATGACCCAGCCCATCAGTTCAATGGTTTAATGATTACAGAGCCACTGTATTTCTGAAATACTTTAGTGTTTATTTGCCTTCTGCTTCTTCCGTAACTCAGCAGCTACTATTCAAATTCCTGTGTGGATTTTGATCATTACCTGCATACTAGAATTTTTGCAGTTGTTGCACCCACCCTTCGTTAGAGCAGTTTCGCGCTACGTTATTAGGTAAATGGTTACTTGGTACCAACTTTATTTGGTGGGATTTTTCTGATGATGCATGGGGTTGTTTGTTAAGTTGGTTGTGGCTGCGCCTATTACTACGAAGAAGTGATGCAAAAAAAAGTCAGAGTTAAGCCAAATTCTAAAATTCAAAAAATAGAGGAAGAAGCTGACGGGAGCTTAACTGTACATTTAAAATCTCCCCCAGTAGATGGTAAAGCTAATCAAGAGTTAATTAAAGTTTTGGCAGAGAAATTTAATATACCAAAAAATAGCATCAGAATTAAATCTGGTTTTAATTCCCGGCAAAAGTTAATTGAAATTAATAAATAAAGATATTGATGTTAAAAACACTCATTAGCCAGAATATCTGACGGTTAATAGCTGTTTAATTATTAGCTATTAGTATTCATAAGTACAAGCAAGCGCAATTTAGATTAGAGATTATTACTAGCTCTTACTTAAACAAAAACTCGTTACCTAATCTATATAAGGAAACGAGTTATTGAAGTTTATTCTTGTTAAATACAATACTTAGATTCTTCAGTAATACTAATATAACCCGGCTGTGCTTTAACCCTCTCAATCCAAGTTTGGATACCAGGGAATTGTGTCAAATCAAACCCACCTTCATGGGCTACATGAGTATATGCAAACAAAGCAATATCTGCGATCGTATAACGCTCTCCAACAAAATAATTATGAGTCTGCAAATAACTTTCCATCAAGTTAAGTGCTGCATAACCAGGTTGACTTTTTTGCTCTATAGCTTCTTTATATTTTTCACCTTTGCCTAGTATACTAATCCAAAATCTAGATGTAGCAATGAAAGGTTCATGGCTGTTCTGTTCAAAAAATAACCACTGTAGCACTTGCGCTCGTAATAAACGGTCATAAGGTAAAAATTCTGTCCCTTCACTGAGATAAATTAAGATGGCATTTGATTCTGCCAAGTATTTACCTGGTTCAATTTCTAGCAACGGAATTTTCCCAGCTGGATTTTTGCTTAAAAACTCAGGCGTTCTAGACTCTCCTTTCAATATATTGACCTCTACCCTCTCAAATGGCATACCAATTTGCGATAATAAAAGACGTATCTTGTAGCCGTTACCCGAAGGTAAAAAATCGTACAGACGCAGCGTTTCCATGCCTATTAATTTTGAGATTAAGGTTGCAATTAAACATAATGAATTAACATACAATATATTTACAAAAAAACAAATAAAGAGAATAAAAATTTTAGAAATGCTGTTTTTGACTACACTAATAAAATCTCTAAAAAGTAAATTGATGAAAGTATTATTTTTAGCATTGACAAGTTTAATTTTGAAATTAGTAGAGTATCAAAATAATGTGTGGAAGATTTACTTTAAGCGTTATTCCAGAGGTTTTAGCTCAAGCTTTCCATCTTGAACAAGTTCCAGATATAGAGCCGCAATATAACATTGCACCTACGCAAATGGTGGGGACAGTTTTATCTAACTCCCAAAACCACAAGCGAGAATTTCAGCGGTTGCGTTGGGGATTGATTCCTTCATGGGCAAAAGACTCAAGTATGGGAGCTAAACTAATTAACGCCAGAGCAGAAACAGTAGCAGAAAAACCTGCTTTTCGCTCTGCTTTTAAGCACCGACGTTGTCTGGTGGTGGCAGATGGTTTTTACGAATGGCAAAAGCAAGATGGCAAAAAACAGCCTTACTATTTTCGCCTTCAGAATGGGCAACCCTTTGGCTTTGCTGGGTTGTGGGAAGAGTGGGAATCTCCCCAAAAGCAACAGATTAAATCCTGTACAATTTTGACAACCCAAGCCAACGATTTAGTGCAACCACTCCACGATCGCATGCCCGTCATTCTTACCGAGCAGGATTACGAGATGTGGCTAAATTGCCAAATGCAAGAACCAGAAGCATTACAGCAGCTATTACAGCCCTACCACTCTCAGGAAATGGTTGGCTACCCAGTTAGCACCTTAGTGAACAATCCCAAGCACAACAGTTCGGAATGTATTATTCGGCTTAACACGGAGAATGCTCCTGTAAATCGGTTAAATTAACTATTGAGTCATAAAGGCACGAATCCAACAGCACTTTTAGCCATTAGCCGAACATATATAGAGAGGCACCTATGCCAAGAACTCAGAAAAACGATAACTTTATCGATAAATCTTTTACAGTCATGGCAGATCTGATCTTGAAGCTCCTGCCAGCGAATCAAAAGGCGAAAGAAGCCTTTGCTTATTACCGAGATGGAATGTCAGCGCAGTCAGAAGGTGAATATGCCGAAGCTCTAGACAACTACAAAGAAGCTTTAAAACTAGAGGAAGATGTTCAAGATCGGAGTTTTATTCTTTACAATATGGGTCTAATTCATGCTAGCAACGGCGAGCATCAGCAAGCTTTAGAGCTATATCATCAAGCACTTGAATGTAATCCCCGTTTACCTCAAGCTTTAAACAACATCGCCGTGATCTACCACTACATGGGAGAAAAAGCCAAGGAAGCAGGAGACGAAGACGGAGGGGAAGCTTTATTTGATAAAGCTGCTGATTATTGGATTAGAGCCATTCGTATGGCTCCCAATAACTACATCGAAGCCCAAAACTGGCTGAAAACTACAGGGCGAATGCAAATAGACGTATTCTTTTAGTCATTCGTAGGGGCGGATTTAAAAGATAAATTGTCAGTTTCAATCGAAAGATAATCAATAAAACCCGCCCTTACAGTAGCCATTAGCCATTAACTATTAGCCATAAATAAACTATGATTGACCGTGAACAAGTTCGTAAAGTAGCTCATTTGGCTCGTTTAGAATTGACACCAGAAGAAGAAGAAAAATTCACTACTCAGTTAGGAAGTATTCTCGATTATTTTGAGCAGTTGAGCGAACTGGATGTTAGCAATGTACCACCTACAACACGGGCAATCGATGTCAGTAACGTGACACGCCCTGACGAGTTGCAACCTTACCGCGATCGCGAAGCCATTCTCCAAAGTTCACCACAACAAGAAGGCGAATTTTTCAAAGTGCCAAAAATCCTCAACGAGGAATAGTTAGTAGTTAGTAGTCTATTATCCACTACGCACTAACTACTCCTAAGATTGATGCTTTCTCTACCAAAATGTCACTTAATGTTTGGATGGGCAATGTCCCTGATTACCAAATTTAAAGGAAGCTCATTATGGGTTTGGGAATTCTCAAGGATGGCAAGTGGATATCTGAACGGGAGCAAGAAGATTCAGAAGGTAAATTTATTCGTCCTTCAACCACTTTCCGTAACAAGATTACAGCCGATGGTTCCAGTGGGTTTAAAGCTGAAGGGGGGCGCTATCACTTGTACATTTCTTGGGCTTGCCCTTGGGCGTGCCGCACTGCCATTTTACGCCAGTTAAAAGGACTGCAAGATGCGATCGCTCTATCGGTAGTTGCTCCAGAAATTCACGACAACGGTTGGGAATTCTCAGATGAACCAGGAGCGATTCCCGATTTGGTAAATGGAGCAAACTACCTCTGGCAAATTTATTTAAAAGCCGATCCGAACTACAGTGGACGAGTTACTGTCCCAGTTTTATGGGATACACAAACTAATACAATTGTCAATAACGAATCCCGTGAAATCATGCGGATGTTTGATACCGAATTCAATGACATTGCTACCCGTAATCTAAATTTTTATCCAGAAAATTTGCAAAAAGTTGTTGATGAGGCAATAGATGCCATTTATCAACCGATTAATAACGGTGTGTATCGAGCAGGCTTCGCAACTAAGCAATCGGCCTATGATGAAGCAGTAACAGAATTATTTGCCGCTCTCGATGATTGGGAAAAAGTGTTGTCAGAACAACGCTATTTGTGCGGCAATCAAATTACTGAAGCCGATTGGTGTATGTTTACTACCCTATTCCGCTTCGATAGTGTTTACTATGTCCACTTCAAATGCAACTTACGCCGTATAGTAGACTACCCCAACTTGTGGAATTATCTTAAAGACTTGTACCAGCAGCCAGGAGTGAAGGAAACTTGCAACCTTGACCACATTAAGAGACACTACTACCGTAGCCATCCTCAAGTTAATCCTACTCGCATTGTTCCGAAAGGGCCGTTGATTGATTTTGATGCTCCACACAACCGCGAGCGATTTTTTGCATAATGAATGATAACCCTAGTTGATGGAGTGCGTGATTTGAGGGTGTAGCCTTGCAGGTAAATTTTTAACAATACTTCAGCAGTTATGCCCAGACTATGCCATAATCGCTACATTCTCTGCTGCTGAGTGGAATAGGTTACATTTTATGGTGTCAGGAATGAAAATATGGCAAAGCCACGACTAGGGGGGAAATTACTCTCATTTGCTTTTATTGGTTTTTGTTTTTGTATAGGTATTGGTATAGGAGTTGTGATTCGCTATGGGCGATCGCAAGCCACAAACACACCTGAGGTACCCAACAACACAACACCAGAACCTTACTATTTGCCAGATTCTGATTCACCACCATACATAAAAGAGCCGACTTATACAGACTCCATCACCATCCAAGCAGTTGGAGATATAATTCCCGGTACAAATTTTCCTGATCACAGACTGCCAAGCGATCGCAACCAACTAATTCCAAAGTCAGTCAGAGTATACTTGCAAAGAGCTGATATTCTCTTCGGTAACTTTGAAAGTAGCTTAACCAAATATCGATACACAGCTAAAGACATTAGTCGCCAACAAGTTTTTGCCTTTCGCTCTCCACCTGAGTATGCCCAGTTGTTTGCCGATGTTGGCTTTGATGTGATGAATATAGCCAACAATCATGCCTTAGACTTCGGTGTGGTAGGGTTTGGAGATACAATCAAAAATTTTGCTGGCGTTGGCATACAAACATTAGGGCATAAAAATCAAATTCTTTTGTTAAAAGCAAAGAATATTCCAGTTGCAATGATTGGATTTGCACCTTATAAATCTTATAATTCAATTCATGATTTAAAAGCCGCCAAAATCCTTGTCGCAGAAGCTAAAGCACGAGCAAATATTGTAATTGTCTCCATGCACGCAGGAGCAGAAGGAACGGGTGCAATGCGAGTTAAAAATAAAACAGAGTTTTTCTATGGAGAAAACCGAGGTAATTCGCTTCAGTTTGCTCGCACAATGATTAATGTAGGAGCAGATTTAGTCCTCGGACATGGATCGCACGTTCCCAGAGCGATAGAAATATATAAAGGAAAACTCATAGCTTATTCTTTAGGAAATTTTCTCGGATACCGAACTTTATCTACAAAAGCTCAGACTGGTTACTCGATGATTTTAGAAGTAAAGCTAAATTCTGAGGGAGATTTAGTAGCAGGTAAAATTATTCCCGTGCATATGGATCGGCAGGGTATTCCCCATATCGATCAGCAATTCCGAACTGTAAGGCTTCTACGTCATTTAATTAGTAATGATTTTCCTAAAAATGCAGTACAGATTAACAAAAAGGGAGAAATTGCAGTAGCAAATAAGGAAGTGTAAGATTTTTTGAAAAATCAGAAAATTGATGATGAACTTAATAATAGATAGTCTATTTCAACCTTTCACAAAAATAATATCACACGTATTACAATACCATAATTTTCGCCAATTCTTGAGTTGCTTTGGGTAAATTAGAATGTTATAAAATCCAACCCAAAGTAATGCAGTCATAAAGATGATTGCAAAACTTGTGAGTAGTGTTGTCAAATTAAGATTTGTCAAAAAAGGTATATTAAGAAATCTTCCTACAGGATAAACAAGGAATAAAGAAATCGTAAGTAGTAAACGCCAACTAATATTTTTCTTTTGTGGCGGTGCTAGCTTGTAAGCTGGAAAAGAGCTACACATACCTTTAACAAAGAAACGATGAGTACCTTGAAAATATATGTTATGACTTAACTCATCCCAAACTTTTGCTAAAGGGCAAATTTTTTCAGATAAACAATTTGGACATAAATGATTTATATTCTCAGCCCTCTGCTCTGAAAATAAAGATTCAGAATACTGTAAATACTCTTTGTCTTTAGTTTCCCTTTTCACCTGCTTTCTGGAAACGTTGATTTGTGACGGCATTGACATTTACCAATTTGTAAGTTGTTGTTTTATCTTGGTTTTAAGTTCCTTAACTTGTACTTCTAGTTGTGATTTCAGTATTTCAAATTTAGGAATTATTACAGTTTTTGTTTGTTCATATGAGTTTATAGCTATCTGTTTAATATTTATTTCAACTGAAGATATCCAGTTTTGAAGTTGATAATTTTGAACTGAAAAACTAGAACAATTAATAACACCTTCTAATCCTTGTTTTAATAGCTCAATTTTTTCTTGTTGTTGTTCAAATATTTGTTTTAATTTGCCTATGTCAAAGCATAAGTTTAGAATTATTTCACTTGCTTGTTGAATATTTAAAGCATAGATTATTTGCTGTTGCTCCTGAAGCTTTTGTTCTAAAATATCTAGTTGCTGTTGCAAAAACTCTACACTATTATTAGATTGAGACAAAAATTGCTGAGAAGCTTCAACTTGATTTAGTTCAGTTTGGATATTAACTGATGTTAGAGAAACATTATTAAAGTACGATTGTTTTTTAGATAAATCTAACTGCTCTGTCAAATATTCCTTATTTCCTACATAAGAGACTTTATCATCACCTTTTAAAACTGAGTTAATTAATATAGATGGCTCAACAACTACATCAGGTAAAACTAACTTACTTAATCTATTGACAATTTCTTTACCTTCAACTTCAATATAAGCCAACTCACCATCAACCTCAACTGCTATTGATTGAATATTACTATCAAAATTACTTATTTTATAATGCTTGAGTTGAGCATTCATGATACTTATATCAGAGCCATCAGAGTGAATTGTGTTCCCATAATATATTTCAATTAATTCTGGAACATAACTCTCAGATAAATGAGGTTTATTCCAGAAGGTAGCAGTATCAAGGATATCAGTTGGGTGTTGTTCTGCAAAGACTGCTATTTCTGCTGGAAGCTTTGCAAACTGTTGTAAATCAAAATTTGCAAACTGTTTTTTTTCATCCATTTGAGAAACTCCTAAGAAGATGCCGGATTAATGAATATACCAAAGTTTCTGAAGATGCGTTAGAACAGAGTCCATAACGCACCCTACTTATATTTTTGAAAAAATCAAGTCGGATTGTTATATAACTAATTAGCTTTCTTAGATTTAATGATGACAAGATAGTTTCAACTTTTCAGTCGGGAAAGTTCAGAAGTTAAGGTTGGAAAAAGTCGGATAAAATTATTGAATTCACTTCAATATATTTTTACAGCAGATAAACTTCCTGCAAACACTAAGATATTTATTCTCCTGTATAAATATGAGATATCACGTCTTTACTACACAGACGGCAATATATAAATAGGGTATTTTCAACTAATTGAAATAAATTTATTCTCATTCCTCTATAAATAAGTAAACAAACCGACGTTTTCCAACTACAACTCCCGACTTTATCCGACTGACAAGTCAAAGCCATATTGTCATGATTAGAGCAAAGAAAAGTCAACGACTTTATTACTCAAGGCGGTACTTCAGTTTCGTATAGCTAACTATAGCTAGCGAAGCTAAACAGGCTCTTGCAAATGGCTTTTCTTAATTACGTCTACTTATTAATGGAGTTCAAATTATGGAATCCAAGTTGTTTACAGAACTATGTGATCAGCAACAGGAACTTATCTGTGGTGGTGGACAACTCATAGCTGCTGATGAATTTGACTACACAGATTTTGAATATCAAAATGTGAATCTTGCCAAGGTTATTGCTTCAGGTATTAATGGCTCCTTCATCACTAAGGAACTGTCAACCAACTTTGTCTATACCAGTGCTTACGAAGATCTGACGCTGGAATTTGAGCCTGCTGCTAATGGCGATAACGGCGATGACAATGGTAATGGTGGTTTCCCTACCCTGCCTACTCTTTAGTTTTTAGTCTTTCTGAAGATGCTCTTAGGCAGAGTTGTGAGTCTGGTTAACGAATTCAATCAACTGTACAAATTTCTCCTAGATAGATTCCAAAGCATCCTAATCGAGGAGTAAGTCTTTGGAGTCCTTTTAAAAATGTTTGCATTTCATATATATCAAGAAGGTTGAGAGCATGGACACTAAACTTTTTATAGAGTTATCTGATCATCAACAAGAACTTATCTGTGGTGGTGGGCAACTAATAGCTCTTGATGAATTTGACTTTACTGATTTTGAATACCAAAATGTGAATCTTTCCAAGACAATTGCTTCAGGAATTAATGGCTCATTTATCACTAAGGAATTGTCAACTAACTTTGTCTACACAAGTGCTTACGAAGACCTAATGTTAGAATTTGACTAATACTTTGAGGCAGGATTGTGAGGTTAGTTAACTAACTTGGGCAACAGTACAAATTTCTCACATATTGATTCTAGAGTATCCGAATAAAGGAGCCAGTCTCTAGAGTCTCTTCTAATTAATGTTTGTGTTTTATAAACTCTATCAATGAGGTTGAAACAATGAAAACTAAACTTTTTATAGAGCTATCTGATTATCAGCAAGAGCTTATCTGTGGTGGTGGTCAGCTTCTAAATCTTGATGAGTTTGACTATACAGATTTTGAGTATCAAAACGTGAATCTTTCCAAGACAATTGCTTCAGGAATTAATGGCTCATTTATCACCAAGGAACTGTCAACTAACTTTGTCTATACCAGTGCTTACGAAGACCTAATGTTGGAATTTGAGCCTACTTTTGTTGCTGAAGAAGAGGAATAGACAGTATAAATTTCTCCTAAATGGATTCTAGAGCATCCTAATAAATGAGTAAGTCTCTAGAATCTTCCCTAGCAATATTTGCAGTTTGCCAACTTATCAATAGGATTGAGACTGTAGAAATGATCGCTTGTTTATAAGCGTACGTACTTAGTTCGGCAGGAGAAAAACAATGACGTTGAAAGATATTTCTCTGTCAATAGAAGAACTGACAGATGAGACTGCCACTACTATATCGGGAGGAGTTGGGGTATTTGAGGGAGCGATTGTAATTCCTTGGACGCCGCCGAAGAATAGTCCAAAAGTGCCATTTAACGTCTTCTCAAGTGGTTTAAGCAAATCGAGCCAAGCTGATGAATCAGAAAGTCCCGAAGAAACTATTCAGCAGGCAAGCGAAGATATAGAACTTGGTAGAGCTTGGGTTAAAACTGTCAAGAATGCATTCTAAAGATAAGATGCAATCTTTGAGTTTATGAAAATAAAAATAGTTATTTAAGCACTATTTAATTCATTAAAAAATTCAAGTAATAGCAAATTTGAGGTATCAATATGTCTCTTTCAACAATTCCTTTTTCAGAAATATTAATAGAGCTGTCTGAGGAGCAACAACAAATAATAGCTGGTGGCGAAATAGTGATTGTCAAGGAATACAATGAAGAACGTACATACGAAGATTCATCACAAGCAGATTCATCTTCATCACCAACGGGTACAGAAGAAGAAGAAGAAAGCTGCTCCTGCTTTCCCTTTAATAATTTTCCCACCTTAACTACACCTTTTAGAGTTAATGGTCGTGTTGCTCCCGGAAGAAGGTCGCTATTTTGATAGTTTGCCTCTTATTTCTCCCTGATTAATTTTTGAATTCAATGTTTGTGTGAGCAACAAAAGAGAAAAGTAAGGAAGTAATACTTTAGTCTTCCCAAATATTTTTTGTTTCACAATGACTAACATCTATTATCCAAACCAGCCTTCTGTTCTCAATCCAGAACAACTCCAACTTCCTCCAGTTGAAAGAGATGAGTTTCTTCCCCGGATTGGTTCCTGGGCAATCATCGGGGGACTGTTTCTGGTTGGCACATTCGGAGCAGCTATTTCAATATCGGCTGTTCTTAATTACAATGTAGCGGTTAAAGTTCCAGCAACCATTCGTTTTGCTGGAGAACTGCGTTTAATTCAGTCTGCGATCGCAGGAACCGTTGATAGCATAGAAGTTGGAGAAAATCAGATTGTTGAACAAGGGGAAGCTATTGCTCGTCTGAATGACTCTGAGCTTCAGATAAAAAAAAGCCAACTGCAAGAAAGCATTCGGCAGATGTGGTTGCAGTTAGGTCGTGTGGATGCTCAAATTGGAAGTTTAGATACGCAGCTTGTAGCTCAATCCGATTTCTTAAGACGAACCCTCGCTTCTGCTCAAGCAGATTTGGCGAATAGTGAACGCAACTTTCGAGATTTGCAAGTGACGACGAAAGCCGATCTAGCAGAAGCTGAAGTTGCCTTAAAGGTTGCTAAGGAACAGTGGAGACGGTTGTATCAGGAAAATGAATTAGAGGCAACTTTGCATGAAGCCGAGGCTAACTTAAAGATTGCCAAGACTCAGCGAGACCGATTAAAGCAAATATTAGCATCGGGAGCTATTTCTCAAAATCTGTTTGAAGAAAAAGAACAGGCTGTGAAGGCAGCAGAAGCGAAACTTTCCCAGACTAAAGCGTCTGTGAAAAAGCTGTTTGAGGAAAAAGCACAGGCTGTTGAGATTGCAAAAGCAAGGTTGACAAAGGCAAAAACGTCACTCAACCCTAGCAATGCAATTGTAATCGTGGCAATGGAACGAATTGGTTTAGAGTGGGCTAAAGGTCAAGCAACATTAGCAGCCTTAAACAAGGAGCGAGAGAACCTGATTGAAGGACGCATTGAGTTACAAAAGCATTTAGGTCAGATTCACAAAGAACTAACACAAATAGAAACTAACTTAAAACAGACGATTATTCGAGCGCCAATAGCTGGTACACTGCTGCAACTAAAGCTTCGCAACCCAGAGCAAGTTGTCCAACCAGGGGAGGCGATCGCCTATATTGCTCCCATTAATACCCCATTACTAATTGAAGCTCAAGTACCAGCTCAAGACATTGACAATGTAAAACCTGGGCAAAAAGTCAAAATGCAGGTATCCGCTTGTCCTTATACTGACTTTGGCACACTCCAAGGCACTGTCAAAACGGTTGCTCCTGATGCTCTACCCTCCACTATGACTAAAAATGATACGCCTGCTACACCCACTGCCTACAAAGTGACTATTCAACCCCAAACTAACTTTGTTGGAGATGCAAAGCGCCAATGCCAATTACAAGCAGGTATGGAGGGCAGAGCCGATATTATTTCCCGTCAGGAGACAGTTTTGAAGTTCATTCTCAGAAAAACTAGATTGATGGTGGATCTGTAACACCAATTCTGAGTTTGTAGTCAGCACAAAGCGTGCTTACTACTAGACTGGCACGATTTTCATCGCTGATGTCGTGCTATCAGGCTTTCTAGCTCCCGCTTTGTTGAGGTAAGCTTTATGATTCATTTGCTTAACTCTCGTAACGGTTATAAATGTGTCTTACAGGCTAGTGAGGAAGACTGTGGGGCAGCGTGCGTAGCTTCGATTGCAAAATATTATGGACAAACGATCGCTCTCAACCGCAGTCGGGAAGCTGTTGGCACAGGGCAATTGGGAACTACTCTCCTTGGCTTGAAGCGGGGTATGGAAAGCCTGGGTTTCAATGCTCGCTCTGTCAAAGCTACTCCAGAGTTTGTCGATCGCATTCAAGAAGTACCTCTGCCAGCGATCGTCCATTGGCGGGGAAATCACTGGGTTGTACTGTACGGCAAGCGGGGCAAAAAGTATGCGATCGCCGATCCAGCAGTGGGCATTCGGTATCTCAAACGCCAGGATTTTGTTGCCGCTTGGAATGGAATTATGCTTCTGGTGGAGCCAGATCCAGAGCGCTTTTTCGTTCAACCTCAAGATGAACAAAAAAGTGGCTTTGGCAGATTTCTAAGGCGGGTGTGGCCTTACCGAGGGCTACTGGCAGAGGCATTGCTGATCAATATTGTTTTGGGACTCCTTGCCTTAGGCAACCCAGTCCTGATCCAACTTCTCACGGACGATGTTTTGGTGCGGCAAGATACTCAACTACTGACTGTGGTGATAGTGGCTGTCATTCTCATGACTCTGTTTAGCAGTAGCTTGCGACTGTTGCAAGCTACGATGATTTCTCATTTTGGTCAGCGATTACAGCTAGGATTGGTCTTAGAGTTTGGTCGCAAGCTCCTTCAACTACCCTTGACTTTCTACGAAACTCGTCGCAGTGGTGAGATTACTAGCCGCTTACGGGATATCAATGAAATTAATCAGTTAGTTTCCCAAGTTGTGATCCTACTACCCAGCCAGTTTTTTGTGGCAGTGGTGTCTTTTGGTTTCATGCTGTTCTACAGCTGGAAACTAACCCTTACGGTAATTACGATCGCAGGAGTAATGGCTCTTACCAACCTACCATTTCTGCCCGTGCTGCGGCAAAAGACTCGTCAACTCTTGGTTTTAGCAGCAGAAAATCAAGGGGTTTTGGTTGAAACTTTTAAAGGCGCTCAGGTTGTCAAAACCACAAATGCCGCTCCCCAGTTTTGGGACGAATTCCAAAGTCGCTTTGGTCGTCTAGCAAATGTTACATATAGTACAATTCAAATCAGTATTATTAACGGGACATTTTCACAATTTGTAGGTGGTATTGGTGGTGTAATTTTACTTGGATTGGGAAGTACGTTAGTCATTTCCAAGGAATTCAGTATCGGTCAATTACTAGCATTCAATGTTTTACAGGGTAATGTTTTAGTCTTTTTAGGCACCATATTGGGCTTAACTGATGAGTATTTTCGCGCCCAAACCGCCGTAAATCGACTAGTGGAGGTTATAGATGCTACCCCTGAAACCTTAGGAGAGACTCAAAAGCCGTTTGCCATTTTGCCAGGAGATGCCGATATCTGCTGTAGCAATATTAACTTTCATCACGCAGGTCGTATCGATCTGCTCAATGATTTTTCCCTTACACTTCCCGGTGGGAGAGCGATCGCCCTGATTGGCAAGTCTGGCTGTGGCAAAAGTACCTTAGCAAAGCTGATTGCCGGTCTTTATCAGCCCCAGTCTGGCAATATTCGGATTGGCTTTTACAATATGCAGGATCTTTCTCTAGAATGTCTGCGACAACAAATTGTCTACGTACCGCAAGAACCCCATTTTTGGAGTCGCTCAATTCTGGAGAACTTCCGCTTAGGAAGTCCCTATATTTCCTTTGAAGAAATTGTCAAAGCCTGCCAGATTGCCGATGCTGATAGCTTTATCAGTCAATTGCCCAACAACTATCAAACCGTTCTCGGAGAATTTGGGGCGAATCTTTCTGGGGGACAGCGTCAACGACTAGCGATCGCCAGAGCCATTGTCAGCGATCCACCCATCCTAATTATGGATGAATCAACGGCGAGTTTAGATCCTGTGAGTGAAGCTCAAATCCTAGATCGGCTTCTAGCCCATCGCCAAGGTAAAACCACGATTTTAATTACACACCGACCTAGAGTCATCAATTACTGTGATTGGGTTGTTCTCCTAGAGCAGGGGCGATTGAAACTACAAGGGCCGCGGCTGGAACTACAATCTGTTCCAGGTGACCATTTAAAATTCTTAACTCCTTAAATAGTAAGAAATTATGTTCAATTCTGTATTGTTCAAGTCCTAAGGTACGATGAATATATTGCTCTCATGTAGCAATTATTTTGCTAGCATCCGCTGTCTTTGCGTCGATAAATTTTTGTATACCTAAAATGGCAGCGTTAAGGCGATGGTGCGATACACCCGCCGGAGGCGATCGCTGCTGTCTGTACTATCTATTTTTTAATTAAGGTAACTACCTTTCCTAAGGGCGATCATAGCTTTCCTGCTACAGATGCCAGGGAAAGCGTCTGCAAAGCGCCAGAGAAAAAAATGATGATGTCAGAGAGCAACTCCTTAATCACTTTTGAACCTACTTCAGATGATAGCTGTAGAGAGGTTTTTTCTCGGTCTCCTATTCTCTCAAGTTCTGAAGTAGGCTGGAACAGCATCGATCTTAGTTATCATCTATTACCTGCTGCTCATGAAACTCCTGAATTTTTTAATACTCGGCATACGGTGGTTATTCAAACCCCAGTTTTATCTTTAGTAAAACTAGAACGAAAACTTGACAATCGCTGGAGAAACGAATCTTTTAAGCAAGGCGACTCCATTGTCTACCCTGCCAATGTCCCTCGCCTCGAACGTTGGCATCACAAAGCAAGAAAGGAATGGGGTTCGATAAATTTGTGTTTTGAACCCAATCTTGTCGCAACGATTGCTCGTGAAGTTGTCGATCCAGATCGCGTCGAACTGATTTGCCCAGCACCACAGCCCGATCCACTCATAGAGCATATTGGCTTAACCCTCAAAACCGAACTAGAGTCTGATGCGGCTGGCAGTTATCTTTATGCTGAATCAGCGGCTACACTTCTAAGCGTGCATCTGCTCAAAAAGTATTCTACCCTTCAACCAAATTTGCCAGAGTACCAAGATGGATTGCCTCAGCACTATCTCAAGCAAGTCATCGACTATATTCATGCCCACCTTGACGAGAATATCAGGTTGGCTGAACTGGCAAACCTTGCGAACATGAGCCAGTATTACTTTTGTCGCTTGTTCAAGCAGTCGATGGGTATTTCTCCCCACCATTATTTGATTCAACAACGGGTGGAGCGAGCAAAGCAGTTATTGAAATTGCAAGGGTGGACAATAGCTGATATTGCTCTGGAGTGTGGCTTCTACAATCAAACTCACCTGACTAAACACTTTCGACAAATGACTGGAACCACTCCTAAAGCTTATGCGATCGCTTGTCGTTAGAGGGAACAGGGGACAGGGGATAGGGAAACAGGAAACAGGTGACAGGTGACAGGAGATAGGGGACAGGGGATAGGGAAACAGGAGACAGGTGACAGGGGACAGGAGATAGGGGACAGGGGATAGGGGAACAGTATAAAGAATGTGTAATTAATTTTGTTGAAGTACTTATTTAGTAGGCATACGGACATCCGGAGGGCTGTAAAACTGATTTAGCAACGGTTTGCAGACTTAATTTATCAAGAAAGAATTTAGAAGTCAGACAGTCATGTAATAAATCACACAACGAGGGCGTGAAAATTTGACTCTTCCTACACTCCTACACCCTTATACCCCCACACCCATTTTCAAGACAGGCTAAATGCCAACTAATTCCGATCACACTACTCACACGGCATGAATGGCTATCCATTAAGGACACTAATGTCTTTTGAAAGACTCAATCAAATCAACGACTATCGACAGTTGGGCAACACTAATTTGTACGTTTCGCCATTCTGTCTGGGTACCATGAGCTTTGGTACTGATTGGGGTTGGGGAGCAGACAGAGCCGAAAGCCATAGAATGTTTAACCTCTACATCGAACGAGGGGGAAACTTTATTGATACTGCCAATCACTATACCAACGGTACCAGCGAAACCTTTTTGGGAGAATTCATCGGCAATCTTCGAGATCGGTTAATTGTTGGTACTCACTACAGTATTTTCACACAGCGCGGAGATTCCACTTCTAGTGGCGATCGTGTCAAAAACATGGTTCATTCACTGGAAACAAGCCTCAGACGCCTGCGAACTGATTATATCGACATCTACTGGATTCACCACTGGGTATTTGGCACCCCAGTTGAAGATGTGATGCGAGTACTAGATCAGGTGGTGCAATCGGGCAAAATTCTTTACGTAGGCGTGTCGAATACTCCTGCTTGGAAGATTGCTCAAGCAAATGCGATCGCCCAACTGCGTGATTGGAGTTTTTTAGTTGGTGTGCAAGTGGAATACAACTTAATTAATCGTATGGCAGAACGAGACATCATTCCGATGGCTAACGATTTACAGATGGGTGTTGTGGCAACTTCCCCCTTAGCTGGGGGTATCCTAACTGGAAAATACAACCAACTCGCCCTTGCCAGACAAATCTCTGTTTCTGAAATTCTTGCACGTATTGATTGTACAACTGCTCGCGCATCATTGAATCAAGAAATTGGCCGATTAAATTTGTATAACTTGGCGATTTCGCTTGAATTAATGGAAATTGCTCGTCAAATAGACCGTTCTCCTAGTCAAGTTGCTTTAAACTGGTTGCTGCAACAGTCAGACATCACTAGCACTATCCTGGGTGCTCGTACCAGTCGGCAACTAGAAGAAAACTTAGGTTCTTTAGAGTTTCAACTGGATATGACACAACTTGCTGATGTGGATGCAATTAATCCGACTGATTCAGATGTACTCTATGGTGATACCGTATACTGTGAAGTTCAAGATATCCTCTTAGAATCAGCCCGTGTTGTTGACTTGAATCAATGAAGAAGAAGCCAGAAGTCAGGAGAAAATTAGGACAAGGGGCTGGGGGAGACAAGGAGACAAGCAGCAAGAACATCATTCAGATTTCCCCACCTCCCCGTGTCCTCTTCTGTTCCCCGTTCCCTATTTCTATTAACGTGCTAAAATTCGTTTTGTCATATACTCCATCACCATTGGCTGGAGTGTAAAGCCGTCTGAAGTGTTTTCAATCAGCGATCGCTGCCTTAGAGATCTCAAAGCTTCTGGCAAGTTAACTCCTGAGCCAGAGAGGAAAATTTTCTCTTGCAACTGTGGAATGCTCACGGGTTTACCCTTTCTTGATAGCCAACACATAATTTCTCGCTCTAAAGTTGGCAAGCGATTAAATTGTTGATCTAATAAGTTCCAAAGCTCGTCAAAAATTAAAACTCCTTGCCTCAAATATTCTAAAAATTCCGAGAGATTGCCATCAAACAACTCTTGAATGCCCGCAGCCACAATCTTGAGAGCGAGAGGATTGCCTCCATAGTAATCAATCAAGGCTTTCCATTCTTCGTCAGTTCCAGAGAAGCTTCCCTTAGCTCTCAAAATTTCCCGCGCAGCTTCAAATTGCATCCCCCTCAATTGTAAGCAGCGTACAGGCAGAGTTTCTCCCTCTTCTGCTGCCAATCCTTCAGGTTTCTCGCGAGTCGTTAACAGCAAGCTGCTCTGGTGGTTGCTCTTTCCTATACATAGAAAGAACTGACTATAGTCTTCATATCCCTCTCGATAACAACCACTACGTTCACCACTTTGCAGAATTGACTCCGCACCATCTAGAACTAACAGCCAGCGGGAGGCACGTAACCATTCTAGTAAAAGTAGTATTTTGCGATCGCAAGAACTCGGTAAATTATCACTAGCTTGGCTGCTAAGAGATTGGAGAAGAGTAGCCAAAGTTTCTGCCAGGAAAGGAGCATTGTGAAGACTACGCCAAACAAGCCCCTCAAATTTGTCTTGAACCAACTCAGCCAGCTTTGCTGCTAGAGCCGTTTTACCCATCCCGCCCATGCCCTGAAGTATTACTAGGCGACAGTGATCTTGAACAATCCATTCCTCAAGAGTGGTTAGTTCTTGATGACGTCCATAAAAAGTTGAGACATCCGGAGCATCACCCCAATCGAGGTGTTGCTTTGTTGTTTCTATTTTCTGTTTTTCTCTCCAGTGAGGAGGTAAATCTTCAGCGTTCTGCATACGTCGTTCTAGTACTGCCTTAAAATTTTTTTTCCCAACCCTTTCCCCTAATTCCTCAGAAAGTTGCTGCCATAAACTTGCTGCGACGTCCTTAATATGTCCTTCAGAACAGTGAGTAGCTTCAGCTATGTCTTCATATTTCCTGTCTTCCCAAGCACCCTTCAAGATATCTCTTTGCAAACTATTCAAAGTCTTGCCTTGCTTTGCTGAAATTATCGATTCGGCAAATTTTAATGCTGGAGAAGTATAAATAACCTCGGCAATGTCTTCATATTTATGATCTTCCCAAGCATTCTTCAACATTTGCCTTTGTAAAATGTTCAAAGGTTTGCCCTGTATAGCTAAGTTTGGTGACTCAACAAGAGTTAAATCCTGATCTAGTTGGTGTGTGCGATTTTTGTTGAGTGAATTTTGCTGAACATACATAAATCCAAGCAGCTTTGATTAAGATTGAGCACATATTATTTTCAAATAGTGGTCAAGAGCACTATTTAAACCAAATTAGCTGTAATATTTAGTGACCAAATTCAAAAAAGTCATGAATTTCACCAATTGGCGAGCGGGAGTCTTGTTTCAAAATTTTGGAATAGCCTGTTAATCAAGAGTTTTAATCCAAAATCACGCCAGATGGATGCTACAACCCCAGGTGCTACAACGCGCTTAACCCCCAAGGGTGCACTGGCTCTAAAATCCAAAATTGATGTTACCGACTGTCCCAGGATGAAATTTTAGATAACAGTAGTTAACAGTGACAATAAAGTCAAAAGAGTTGCTACAGTTGTTTTTTAAACTGTTTGCGTGTTGGAATGTGAATACAGTCTAGGACAATCTATCACTCAAAAAATTTGTTTTTTAAGTTCTACTTCGTATTTATTTGTAGAAGTAATATATATTTATTTTCCTAAAATGGTAGGTAGAGAGAGTCAGGAGAAACTACAAATATTGCATCTGTTTTTATGCGATTTTAATCGCAAGACACCAAAAAAACGGTAGAGATTATTCTTTAGCAAAAAGAATCAATTCATAACATTCAACCACGGGAAAATTTCACAACCAAGAATGAAAGCATCTCTTCCCTGGTTTCTTTCCTCAATCCTATTTTTAGATGAAAAAAGGTTTTAAAACAAAAGGTTTAGAGTTTACAGCAAATTTCATTTATTTGAACCACAATTTTTTGTCGGGGAGCCAGTGCGGTGGTGAGCCAGCGCTCTTGGTAGGGTTTCCCTCCACAGGCGACTGGCGTAGACGCCGAAGGCGGCTTCTGTAAGTAAGGGTTTCCCGGCATAAAGGAGCTAGCGCGTTGCGGGGGTTCCCCCCGTTGAAGCGACTGGCGTCAAGTGGCGTCAACTGGCGTGCGGGTTTAGCAGATATCCTTTCGGTTTGAGCTAGAGATTGAAACAAAACCCACCCTTACAGTGTTGTGTGGTCTGTTCAGCTGAAATGACTGTAATTTTTGTACATTATAAGCAAAGTTTTGTGTTATACCAAATTGGCGAGCGGGAATCTTGTTTCAAAATTTTGGAATAGCCTGTTAATCGAGGGTTTTAATCCAAAATCTAAAATCCAAAATCCAAAATTGGTATTAGCTCAGAGTTTAGCAGCTTATAATTTTGCAACAAATCAGGAGCAGCAGTCCTGTAACCAGAACAAGAGCCTCTGGCTATCCCATTTGAATGGGAAAAGATACTAGAGAGGGCTAAGGTAATGGAAGCAGTAAGGATTTCTAGATATTCCTTAGGTATAGACTAAAAGCCAATTATTATGGTCTAAACTTAAGATTAAAGACTTATCAAAGAAATATCTCAGAGATTCTTGCTATTTTTACTACCTTCCTTACGATATTCTTGCGATTGCCAGTAAATGATTTTTACGTTTTCCCTATTACCAAATAGAAGTAAACTATAGTTCCTCTTTATAGGTGCGAAAAGCCGAGCTATACTTGTTTGCTTGAGACCCTGAGTGATCCTGAACACTTATTTTTAGCAAATTAGCAGAGAATTGGGAGAATTTGCAACTAGATCTGGTTATCTCGTTCCCAGTCTCTACGAAGTTCCCAGCCTGGATGCTGGGAAATAGTTACCATTTCAAAACAAAATTTACGCTTTTACACTCAAGCTTTGTTGATTTAGAACTCGATTTAATTTACCACTGCTATAACCTTCTAAGTCTAGAGTGACGTACATGAAACCAAACTCTTGAAATGCAGACACTATTGTTTGTAAATCTGTATTCAACACAAAACTTTTAATTTGTTCAGGCGGCAGTTCAATCCGGGCTGTATCACCTTCTGAACGTACGCGCAAATTTTGCCAACCCAATTTACGCAAGTAAATTTCTGCTCTGCCCACACGTTGCAATTTGGCAACAGTAATCTCTTCTCCATAGGGAAAACGGGAACTCAGACAAGGTTGTGCGGGTTTATCCCACCAAGATAAACCCAGTTGCACAGAAAGCTCGCGAACTTCCATTTTGGTAATGCCAACTTCTGCTAGAGGCGATCGCGCACCTCTTTCTTTTGCTGCCTGAATGCCGGGACGATAGTCGTGCAAATCATCAGCATTGACGCCATCTACCACATAGGGATAACCCAACTTCTGCGCCAAAGGTTTGAGAGTATCGTGCAATTCGCTCTTACAGAAATAGCAACGGTTGACAGGGTTAGAGGTGTAATTGGGATTTTCCATTTCGTGCGTCTCGATGATTTGATGAGGAATCCCAATTGTTGCTGCTTGCAAGGAGGCATCTTCCAGTTCTTCCGGTAACAGACTTGGTGAAACAGCTGTCACAGCCAAAGCGCGATCGCCCAACACATCATAAGCAATTTTGGCAACCAAAGCACTATCCACACCACCAGAATAAGCAATAAGAGCCTGCTCCATTTCTGCAAATATGGCTTTAAGTTGCTCAAGTTTTTCTGTCAACATCATTTTCCCATCCAGCCAAATCTTGCACCCTACAAATTAAATTTTAGTGGTTAGTCATTGGTCATTGATCATTTATCATTGGTTATTAATTATTCTCCTTGTCTCCTTATCCCCATTGCCCCTTGTCTTCCCTTCTGCCTACCTACGTAGCCACTCCGCGTCTACTGCCCTCTGCCTTATTTTCAAGCTAGATACCCTCTTCAAAAATTTGTGGTTGATTGACTTTTTTGCTTGATTGCTTTGTCCTGGTGTTACATAAAAGATTGCGAGATTGATGTTACTTTATGTTTACACAAACTCTTTGATCCCAATCGCAATACAAGCTATGACACTCAATTTATATTTACTGCGACATGGAGAAACTACTTTTAGTCAAAGTGGTAATTTCTGCGGTGAAACTGATGCGGAATTGACAACAGAAGGGATGCAGATGGCAGAGAGTTTTGCTGATGTTTATCAAAAATTGAAGTGGGAAGCAGTTTATGTTAGTCCGATGAAGCGCACAATTGCAACTGCCAAGCCATTTTGTGATGCTATCGGTATGGATATGCAGTTGCGTGATGGACTTAGAGAAGGTAGTTACGGCTGTTGGGAAACGTATAGTAAATCGTTTGCCCAAGAGAATTACGCCCAAAACTATGTCAAATGGTTGACAGAGCCCGCTTGGAATGCACCACTAGGTGGAGAAACTGCGGTAGATATTGCTAACCGCTCTATGCCCGTAATTGCTGAAATTCAAGAAAAACATTCCCAAGGTAATGTTTTAGTAGTTTCCCATAAAGCTACGATTCGGATTATACTTTGCAGTTTACTGGGAATTGATTTGGGACGCTATCGCTATCGGGTGAATATTTTGGTCGCGTCGGTAAGTATGGTGAAATTTGACGTTAACGGGCCAAAGTTAGAAATATTAGGCGATCGCCATCATATACCCGATCATCTTCGCTCTCGTCCGGGAACATAATGTTCTGCTTCTTAGTTACCTCCAGAAATCGCTCCTAGCTACTAAAGTCCGAGCCAAATATCTCCTGAATGTGGCGCAACGCGGTATCCTGGTATTCTGTTTGAGGGATAAATCAACAGGAGCAGTATGTCTCAGCCCTCTGCCTTCTTCCCCTCAAATCTTCACCTTGCCATTGCTATTAACACTTGCCGCCACTATTTGAGTGCGCCTTGATGCGTTACCACCAGATATATCGCGTAATAATCCCATCAGCGCAGGTACTACTGTCGGTGTCAGGATGGTGGAAAATGCCAAACCACCTGTGAGTACAATGCCTAAACCTTGATATAGCTCAGAACCTTGCCCAGGTAAAATTGCCAAGGGCAACATCCCCAAAACGCTGGTGCCGGCTGACATGAAAATTGCACGCAGGCGGTCATTGGTGGCGTTATACAATGAAGCATCAAAATCTTCACCTGCTTCTTGAAGTTGTAAGGCACGATCAACAAGTAGAATCGCGTTATTGACAACCACACCAGTAAGAATCACAAATCCTAATGCTGTAATCATATCCAGAGGCACGTTCATGCCCAAAATGCGATTGGCAAGCACCAAACTTAAAAGCGCACCGCTCATCCCCATTGGTAATGTTGCCATAATCACCAATGGGTAGAGGAATGATTTATAAAGTGCAACCAACAGCAGATAAGTAACTAATACCGAGAGTACAAAAGCTGTAGCTAATTGTGAAACTGTAGTTGCCAATCGATCAGCTGAACCAGACAATTCTAAGCGATCGCCCCCAGACAAGCTAGCACGTAAGGGAGCCAGAATTTCATTTTCGGTACGTTCTACTAGGGTTGCCAAGGGTGCATCCGGAGCCAGGGAAGCGGTAAGGGAGATTGACCGCTCTAAGTTGATATGATTTATTACATCTGCTCCAGTAGTCTCACGTACTTCCGCTACATCTTGTAGCTGTACTTGTCTTCCCTGACTATACAACGGTAGTTGACGCAATTGTTCGGGCGTTTGCACAAAGGTATTTTTTAATTCTACAGAAACATCCAGTGGCTCTTTACCATCAATGTAATCAGAGGCAATACGTCCACCCAGCGCAGCTTCTACCATTTCACCGATTTCTGCTTCTGAAAGTCCAACTTCCGCAAGACGTTCTCGGATCGGAATTACTTGCAGTTCTCCTGTTCCCATAACAAAGTTAGAACGGACACTACGCACACCAGGTAAAGCCCGGATCTTGTCAGAAATTTCCTTTTCTAACTTGCTCAAATCATCCAAATTTGCCCCAATGATATCAACCTCAAATTCCTTACCTGGATCGCGGAAGATAGAGACGCGGGTTGGTATTATAAATCTATACCCAGCAAAATCATTGCTCTTAGCTCGCATCTTGTCCACCATATCAGCAAGTCCTTTGGTGGTAGCAAATTCTGGTTTGAGAATTGTCGCAACACCGCGAAGTGCGCCCGGACGGTCAATATACATAATGCGATCAACTTCAGGCTGCGATCGCAAAAATGCCTGTAGTGGTTCTGACTGGCGGATCGCTTCAGGAATGCTAGTACCCGGTAATGGTTCTGCTCGCCACTGCACCAGGTTGCGGTTGCCTTCTGGTAGATAGTCGGCAGGAGGCAGGAGGAATATACTGAGAAGAAGAAAGGTGACAGGTATCGAAAGAATCAAAAGTCTGCGCCCAACCCGCTTGCGTCCTAGCGACCAACTCACGGTAGCAGCGAGCAAATTTTCCAATTTACCTTGAAAATACCGGAATGTAGCAGAAGACCTCGCAACGGCACGTTCTAACCAGTTCCCACCTCGATAATTCCCTCCTTGTAGCATTTGCATCGCTTCCGATTGCTTGAGAAAAAGTCCAGATAGCATCGGTACTAAAGTCAATGCTGCAAACAAGGAAAACAGCGAGGACGCAGAAAGAGCGATCGCCATATCTGCATACAACTGTCCCGCTTCTCCCGTCACCATAATCAAGGGTACAAACACCACTACATTTGTTAGCGTCGAACCCAACATTGCGCCCCATACTTCCTGAGTACCTTCAATTGCGGCATTTAAGGCACTTTTTCCCTGTTGCATATGGGTGAAAATATTTTCAATCACCACAATGGCGTTATCTACCACCATCCCGACTGCAAACGCCAACCCCGCCAAACTGATGATGTTTAGTGTTCTGCCCAACGCTGCCATCACTATAAACACCATGACTAGGGTTGTGGGAATCGTCAGCGCCACAACTGCCACTGTCCGCATCGAACCCAGAAACAAGATTAAAACAATTGTTGCCAACAGCGCTCCAGTCACTAAATTTCCTTGTACAAAGGATACTGACTGGTTAATATATTCGCTTTCGTCATAGTTATAAGCAAAGCGAATCCCCTCATTACGTTGATCAAATTCAGCTTGCAGTTCGGTAATTGCGGCTCGGATACCCTTTGCTACTTCCGGCACATTCGCCCCAATTTGACGAATCACGCCCACAGCAACCGCAGGTGTACCATTAAACATGAGGGCGCTGTCTTGCGGTTTGCGCCCCATTGTCACTTCTGCCACATCTCGCAGATACACAGTCCCCGTTTCATTTCTCCTGAGGATAAACCCTTCGATTTGCTTAATGTCTTGCGATCGGCTTACCGTCCGCACTCGATATTCGCGCCGCCCCAATACTAAAGGCCCACCCCTAATATCACGGTTATTTTCCCGCAAGACTCGCACAACATCACCAATGGTAAGATTACGGTCAGAAAGCGCTTTCGGATCAATTCTGACTTCAACTTCTCGTTCTTGTCCACCCACAACCAGGAATTGTCCCACACCTGCCACCCGCCGCAAACGCGGTACTACAAACTCTTCTGCCAAATCTCGATAACGATTAGGATCGGCTTGGAAGTTTTCTTTGGTGGCAAAGGGAATCCACATCATCGGCGAACTATTACCCCCTACCAGTTCTACATCAGACTCTTGAGCTTCCTCTGGCAGACTTGGCACTTGCTGCAAACGATTGATTACATCCAATAAACGGCTTTCTAAATTTGTACCGTCAGCAAACTCCAGAGTAATATTGCTGCGTCCATTACGTGAAGTACTGGTAATTTCCTGCACGCCCAGCACTTCTTCCATTCGTTCTTCAATCGGACGGGTAATTAAGTCTTCCACTTCGGTTGGACTTGCACCAGGGTAGGGAGTAGTGATAGTAATTTCCGGGCGATCGCCTCCTGGTTGCAATTCTAGGGGCATCCTTAACAGCGAGAAAATCCCCAATAGAGCTAGCAAGCAAAATAAAACAAATGTGCCGTGCCGCCAGCGAACAGCAGTTTGGATGAAATTCATAATAAGTGGCGTGCAAAATAAATTATCTATTTAGGCAAGGCAACAGGGTTAAGGGAACAGGTAACAGGGTTGGGGGAAACAAACAAAACTCTGCGTCCCTCTGCGTTATCCCTCAGCGCTCCTCTGCGTTTAAATCATTGAAATGTTTATATGCCCGAACGAGGCTGACTCTCCAAAACTTTCACTGCCGCTCCATCAGATAAACCATCACCACCGCGCAAAACTATCCGTTCTCCTGCCCGTAACTGTGGGTGAGAAATTGCTACATTTCTACCCATATCAGCAACCATTTCCACTTCTAACTGTCTGGCTTTACCATTATCAACAGTAAAGACAAGCCATTGATTTTGTCGCCTTGTCAGAGCATCACGAGAGACAACAAAGCTGGATTGATTAGATGGCATAATGAGATTGCCTGCGATCGCCATCCCCGGTAACAATCCTTGGGGCGGGTTATTTAACTGCACTCGCACTCGCTGCCTTCTAGATGCAGCATCTGCGGCTGGAACTACTGCTGTTATTTTTGTACGTCCTTTCCATTGGGGCAATGCCCGCGCCGTTAATTCTATCGACATTCCTGAGGTAATTTTACCGCTCAGTTCCTCTGGTAACTCTAGAAAAATATCTAAAGCATTGCCCGACACCAGTGTCACAATCTGATCGGAGTCTTGCACGAGATCGCCGCGGCTAATATGGCGTGCTTGCACAACTCCAGATTCCGAAGAAAGAATCCGAGTGCGTTGCTGTGCTAATTTTGCTTGATTTAACGCTGCTTCGGCTGCTGCTACGTTGGCTTTTTGGGCTGCTATTTCTTCTTTGATCGGCCCTGCTTTTGCCTCTGCTAGGGCTGCTAGGGCTGCTAACTTTTGTCCCCGTGCTTCATCTACAGCACTTGTTACTTCTACTAGTACCCTTTGCGACAAGGCACCCTGTTTTACCAAATCTGTGGTACGTCTGAGGTTATCTCGTGCTTCTTGCTCTCGCGCTTGGGCAGAGGTGACAGCGGCTTGTCTTTGGGCAATGATTTCGGGACGAGTTCCTACTTCCAAACGGGCAAGGTTGCTGCGTTGCTGTGCTAACTCTGCTCGCGCCCGTGATATTGCTAATTGCTGATCGGAATCATCTAAAATCGCGATCGCCATTCCGGTCTTGACGCGATCGCCTGGTCTGACTAAAATTTCTTTAACTATACCTCCAGTTTGGGCGCGAATTGTTGATTGCTGACTTGCTTCTACCTGTCCCAGTAGTGATACGCTTGTTGTGGCATTTCCCCTTGTCAGAATAACAGTTTCCACGGGACGCTTCGGTGGTGCTGTTGGCTGTTGTTGAGCTAGAGCCGGTTTGGATGTTCCACTCATAGAAAACATCCGCCACAAAAAAATTGAGTTAACTGTCAAGGACAACGCTAGTAGCAGCCATAACCAAGGCTTCCTGTTTCTGGGCTTCAACTTTTGCACATCAGGGGTGTCTGAGTGCAGATCAGAGTTTGAGACTTTAGCTTCAGAAGTATTCATGGTTTATTTCAGTACGCTTTCTTGTTACGCAAGAACTTAAGAGCAAAGATCGCGCCCAAAAGGGAAACCTTCGCCATCAACTGACAACCGCTCACAATTCAACTAAAAACACTAAAAACTTCTGCAAATCAATTTATTTGCAGCAAAAGTGCGATCGCAATCATTACGAAGCAGCCTTCGCTTGATATTAACTTAGATGTTGTAATATTTCGTAACTTTAACTTTACTAGATAAATGTGACAAAAAAATGTCAACTCCAGGATCTTTCAAGAAATCAGGCAGTCCCGATGAAACAAGTTTCACCCCTTCTTGCAGGGTAACCGCGCTGCCTCACCGCCAGGCATGAAAAA
This sequence comes from Chlorogloeopsis sp. ULAP02, assembly GCF_038404745.2. Lineage (NCBI taxonomy): Bacteria > Bacillati > Cyanobacteriota > Cyanophyceae > Nostocales > Chlorogloeopsidaceae > Chlorogloeopsis > Chlorogloeopsis sp. ULAP02. The sequence continues at coordinate 164,612 of NZ_JAYKTT020000024.1, forward strand.
GGTATTTCCCCTACACCCTTACACCCCTCTTTCAAGCTAGAAGTCAGAACGAAAAAGCTTATCCTATCTAGTTTCTGATGATAAGCACTTTACGTTTAATTATGTTCACCTACTTATTAGCGATCGCAGTCCACTTGAGTGAATTTTAGCTATAAGCTAAAAAATAAATTTCTTGGCGGGTTACCGAATGCAGACATTATCAGCGTTCCATAGTTGCAGGAAGGCGATCGCGCCGATCAAGAATGATGTAGTTAATGGATATTTGTCTTTCCATCTCTTCCTAACTTAGGTGATTTAATATATTTTGATACCAAAGTTGCTAAGAGTGGTAAATCAATAGGTTTAGAAATATAGTCATTGAATCCGGCAGCTAGGCAAGTTTCGCGATCGCCTTTCATTGCCATTGCTGTTTGAGCAATGACTGGAATAGCTTGAAAATTCTGATCTGTTCGCAGCTGCTTTACTATTAATAGACCATTTTTGTCAGGTAGATGGACATCTAACAAAATTACTGCTGGCTTAATCCGAGTTAATATCTCCCACATTTGGGCAGCATTTTTGACACAAATAACTTGATATTTCAATGACTCAAGATAATTTTGCATTAACTTGGCATTAGGTGGATCGTTTTCTACTAGCAAAATTTCAGCAGAAGAACCTAGAGTCATGGTGTGTGAATACTCAGGAGGCAATTCTCCATGTAGTTGAGGTGTAGGTGTTTGAAGGGTAAACTCTGTTGCCTCCCCTTCTCTTGGGCGCTCCCAAGGCACTGCCCCTACTATTGCGTTCTCTCCCTCCTCTTCTGACTGTCTCAAGGGAAGTACGATTGTAAAACGCGAGCCACGCTCCAATTGTGATTCTACTTCAACCCAACCACCATGAAGTTCAGCAAGCTTTTGTGTGACTGCCAATCCCAAACCTGTACCTTCTTCACGACTAACTAGAGCGCTAGCTATTTGGAAATAGGGTTGAAAAAGTTCGGCTTGGTGTTCTTTAGAGATGCCGGTGCCAGTGTCCCAAACTGCAAAATGTATGAATAAACCGTTAACTTTAACTTGTAAACCAACGGTTCCCGTGTCTGTAAATTTAAGGGCATTAAAAAGCAAATTCAATAGCATTTGCTTCAGTCGCAAAGAGTCAGCTACCAAGGTAGTAACATTTGGATCTAGCTCAAGTACTAGTTTTAAGCTTTTATTTGCTGCTTTTTCTTTTACGAGTGTCAAAATATTACGACACAAGGATGGCAAATCTACTGCTTCACACTGTATTTCTAGTTGATTTGCTTCGATTTTGGAAAGATCTAATATATCGTTAATTAAAGCTAACAAGTGCTTGCCACTGGACTGAATAATATGTAAATACTCTTGATGGCGTTCGTTATTCGGTTCATAGCCTTTTGCTAAAAGCAGGTGAGTAAAACCGATAATCGAACTTAGGGGTGTGCGAATTTCGTGACTGGTGTTAGCCAAGAACTGATTTTTAAGTTGGTTAGTGCGCTCTAGTTCCTGATTAATACGTTCTAATCGATGACAATGCTGCTGTAAAACCTGTATTTGCCTTAATTGCACTATTGTTGCCACACATTGTTTAGCAGCACGTGCCATTAATTCTGATGTCAATTCATTAAAGCAATTTTCGAGTGGCTTGCTATCAAATGGAATAGATGCGGTGGTGACAATTAACCAACCAATAATGCTCTCATCAATATTTACTAGCCGCCAAGCACTCGGAGGTTCCTGTTTTTCAAGGAATTCTAAATCTTCAAATTCTATTTCTTCTTCTAATGCCAAACCAAACTTTTTTCCTCTAATCTCCAGAAACGATGGAGATGATGAGCATCGCCATGAAGCATAATCAATATAAGAAACTTTACAAACATTCTTTTGTGGTTCTACAAGTGCGATCGCCACTCTACCTTGAGCCAAGGCATTTTTCAGATCGTCCACCACAGTTGTAAATATTTCTGCTTCTGTCGTCGCTGTCTGTTGATTTTTAGTAAAAAAAGAAACAAGGCAATTATTAAGGCTATTTTGCAACTTACTCAAGCTGCGCTCCAGCCACAACTCAGCCTGAAGTTGCTGAATTTTTGTCAACAGTTTTGTTGTTGCATCCACTTGGGAGTTCTGTTCTGGTAAGCTTGAATACTGCTGCATGGTCAACTAGACCGCTTAAAAAGTTTAGCTTTGCACAAAAATGCGAAGGTCATGCTATGTATATTAGCGCACTCGCCTTCTTATAGTTATAAACCAAAATTGCTAGTGTCGTGTCTGGGGGTGAGACCATGAATTGTTGTATGAAAGCACTATGCTGGAATTGCGAAAGACTAACCTAAGACTATGGATGCACAATTTGCTCAACTAATCGTCAATGGCATTGCAGTCGGGAGCATTATTGCTCTGGGTGCAGTCGGCTTAACACTGACTTATGGAATTTTACGGTTGTCTAACTTTGCCCACGGCGATTTTCTCACTTTAGGAGCTTATCTGACACTACTGGCAAATTCCTTAGGGATAAATATTTGGCTGTCAATGGTGCTGGCAGCCGTGGGAACGGTAGCAGCAATGTTATTGTCAGAAAAACTGTTGTGGTCGAGGATGCGTTCTATCCGTGCTACTTCCACTACCTTGATTATTATCTCTATCGGTTTAGCATTATTCCTTCGCAATGGCATTATTTTTTTATGGGGGGGTAGTAACAGAAATTACAATTTGCCTGTACCTCAAGCTTTAAATATTTTGGGTTTAAACATCCAGCAAAATCAAATGCTGGTTTTAGGTTTAGCTATCGTGACAATTTTAGCCCTGCACTACCTGCTGCAAAATACCAAAATTGGTAAAGCGATGCGGGCTGTTGCTGATGATTTGGACTTAGCCAGAGTTTCTGGTATTAATGTTGACCAAGTAATTCTTTGGACGTGGGTGATTGCTGGTAGTCTTACCTCTCTTGGTGGTAGTATGTACGGCTTAATTACAGCTGTGAGACCAAATATGGGTTGGTTTTTAATATTACCATTATTTGCCTCAGTAATCTTAGGTGGAATTGGCAATCCTTATGGGGCGATCGCCGCGGCTTTCATCATCGGCATTGTTCAAGAAGTTAGTACACCTTGGCTCGGTTCTCAGTATAAACAAGGGGTAGCACTGTTAATTATGATTATAGTGTTACTCATTCGTCCCAAAGGTTTGTTCCGAGGTACGATCTGAGCAACACTACAACAAAAGGCAAAAGGAAGAAGGCTTTTACCTTTTTCCTTGTTTATACCTGCTTATTCAATAATATGGAAATAATAGGCAGCCACAAGGAAGTTTACAGCTAAAAGGAACAGCGCCCAGCCTGTACGAAATGGATAGGGAGGTTTAGCTGTTGTTGATTGAGCTACAGGTTTATCTGCTGTTGCCATGAGAATTATCTCCTAACTTAAGGACTTCTTCAGAAATACCAAACAGCTGCCCCTATTTGCTAGTTTCGTTAAAAATATTTTCGTGATTTTGAGTACTCTTACTTATGGGGGATTGGGATTGGGGATCGGGTATTGGGTATCGGGGATTGGAGATTGGGAATTCTTTATTCCTAATCCCTGTCCCCTGTCCCCTATCACCTGTCCCCTACTCCTCTTCCCCCGCATGGTAAGAACTACGAACGAGCGGCGCGGAACGAACATGGCTAAATCCCATTTGAATTGCGATCGCACCCAATTCGTCAAACTCTGCTGGTGTCCAGTATTTTTGTACTGGTAAATGTTCTAAAGAAGGACGCATATACTGACCAATAGTCAGGCGATCGCAATCTACCTGACGTAAATCTGCCATTGTTGCGAGTACTTCTTCAACTGTTTCTCCATGCCCCAGCATTAAACCTGATTTGGTGGGGATAGTTGGATCAATTTCTTTAACAATTTGTAACACTTGCAGCGAGCGATCGTACTTTGCTCCGCGCCGGACTTTGCCTGTTAACCGTCGCACTGTTTCGATATTGTGGTTGTAACAAGCTGGCTTTGCTTTGGCGATCGTGGCTATACGCTGGTACTCACCGTAGAAGTCTGGAGTCAACACCTCTATTTGAGTTTCTAGGTTCATCTGGCGGATCGCCTCCATCGTTTTGACAAACCAACCAGCACCCTGATCTGGTAAATCATCACGAGCAACAGAAGTTAGCACCACATAACGCAATCCTAAAAGCTGCACTGCTTCTGCTACCTTTTGAGGCTCTTCGGGATCTAAAGGCATGGGTGCATGACCTTTATCAACTTGACAAAAGGCACAAGATCTAGTGCATATTGGCCCCATCAGTAAAAAAGTCGCGGTTTTTTGAGCATAGCACTCTCCCCGATTTGGGCAACGCCCTTCTTCGCAAATTGTGTGAATTTGGCGTTGCTTGATAATACGTTGTACGTTCGAGAGTTCGCTAGCTTTGCCTATCGGACGACGTAACCAGGCTGGCATAGCCATAATTTCAGACTTGAGTTGGTTTGCTCGCAAAGAGGACATAGATATCCAAACAAGTTTAAAAAAATTAGGGAAGCAGGCTTACCGCCATACTTTTATTACCATGACATAAATTTCCAAAACCACAGCCAAGGTTAAGTAAAATACCTCAGCTTCCGAGCATTAACTTAGAAAATACTATCCCCCAATCAAGAAAAATATTGGATATAGTGGGAGCATTCAACAGTATTATTCGGCAAAACAGCCATCAAACCTAAAGTTTCTGTTAGAGTAAGCAGTCGTGACAATAAACAAAATCTTAGTTATCGATGACACTACAGTGGTCAGGGTAAAAGTACGTGAGATGTTGCCTCCCGGCAATTTTGAGGTATTGGAAGCAAAAGATGGTGTAGAAGGACTAAATTTTATCCGTCAGGAAAAATTCAGCTTAATTATGCTAGATTTCTTGTTACCAAAAATGAGTGGCTGGGAAGTTTTTCAGCAGATTCAATCTCAACCAGAACTAAAGAAAGTTCCTTTAGTAATTATGTCTGGTCGTAAAGAAGAGGTGACGGAAAAGCTTCCAGAACCCTTTGAGGGCTTTGAATTTCTTGGCAAGCCTTTTGATCAGAAGCAACTACTTGGGGCAATTAAAGCAGCCATGACAAAGGCTAAACAGCCACGCCCAGAGCCAACTTCAGTTGCCAGACCTACAAATAATAACGGTGCCACAGCAACAGACGCGATCGCAACTACAACTACTTCCTCTGCTAATCAAATTCAAGCACTTAATGAAAAAATTACGGCTATGCAGGTAGAAATTGATGGCTTGAAGAAACAACTAGCTCAGGTGGTGACCTTTATTAAACAGAAAATCAAATAGCATTCTCTAAATTGTTATATCTACGCTTAAAGTCACCAGCCTGCCTAAGCAGGCTTTTTTCTTTTTCCAATATTAAAAATTAACTATTATTTACATATTATTACATAGACTATATCTAAAAAGAAGTTTAATTTATACATTTAGTATAAGCAATGATATTGTCAATCTGTCCTTGGGAATAATAAAACATAAATACCAAGAGTGTAACGCTAGGCAAATGACAGTATTATTAGATACAATTAAACCCCTTCCTGGCTATCGCATTGTCGAACAAATTTATTTGGGTAGCAAAACAATTGTTTATCGCGGTACTAGAGAACAAGACCACAAAACTGTCATCATCAAAGTGATACGGAATGAATATCCTAGCTTTGATGAAATTGCCCAGTTCCGCAATCAGTATTCCATCACTAAAAATCTCAATCTTTCAGGTATCGTCAAGACCTATAGTTTAGAAAATTATCGCAATGGTTACGCCATAGTTATGGAGGACTTTGGTGGCATTTCCCTCAAGCACTGGCTAGAGAAAAATATAGAAACATCACCTCTAAATCTACAGCTTTTTCTAAATATTAGTATTCAAATTGCCTCCATTCTTGACGGATTACATCGCCATCGCATCATTCACAAAGACATTAAACCCGCCAATATTCTGATTCATCCAAGTACCAAAGAAGTCAGGATCATTGACTTCAGTATCGCCTCTGTTCTACCAAGAGAGCTTCAAGGTTTGACTAGTCCCAACGTTTTAGAAGGCACCCTTGCTTACATTTCTCCAGAACAAACCGGACGGATGAACCGAGGCATTGACTATCGTGCCGACTTTTATTCCCTTGGTGTCACCTTCTTTGAACTCCTCGCTGGACAGCTACCCTTCACAACCATTGACCAGATGGAGTTAGTTTACTGCCATATTGCCAAAGAACCACCACACATCAGCTGTATTAATCCAAAAATTCCATCAATCCTATGTAGCATCATTAGCAAGCTGATGGCAAAAAACGCAGAGGATCGTTATCAAAGTGCTTTAGGGCTAAAGTATGACTTAGAAGCGTGCCAACAGCAATGGCAACAAACACAAAAGATAGACTCATTTGAATTAGCAACTAGGGATATTTCAGACCATTTTATTATTCCCGAAAAACTCTACGGTCGTCACCGGGAAGTAGAAACTCTACTCGCTGCTTTTGAGCGTGTGACAGGTGGGAAAACGGAAATGATATTAGTTGCTGGCGATCCTGGCGTGGGCAAAACAGCCGTTGTCAACGAAATTCACAAACCAATCGTTCGCCAGCGCAGCTACTTTATTAGAGGAAAATTTGACCAGTTCCAACGCGATATTCCATTTTCTGCATGGATAGAAGCTTTTCGAGATTTAATTAGACAACTACTGAGTGAATCGGATGCTCAAATTCAAAAATGGCAAGAGCAGATTTTACTGGTATTAGGCGATCAAGCTCAGGTTATTACTAATGTAATTCCTCAATTAGAACAAATTATTGGCAAGCAACCAGAGGTGACTGAACTTTCCGTTAGTGCTGCTGAAAATCGTTTTAATTTACTATTTCAAAGGTTTATTCAAGTCTTTAGCAGTCAAGGGCATTCCTTAGTTATCTTTTTGGATGACTTGCAATGGGCAGATGCAGCTTCTTTGAAATTTATTCAATTACTAGTTAGCTCAAATTCATACTGTCATAAACCCATTTTTGAAAGGGAAGATTCAGTAGTTTACCATCAAGATTTGGACAGATACGATTCAGAACTCATAGCTGAAACTCAGGATAGCCTTCTACTAATTGGTGCTTACAGAGATAATGAAGTCTCTAAAGCACATCCACTTTATTTAACACTAAATAACAGTGAAAAGGATGGAGCAACTATCAATATAATTACTCTCAAAAATCTAAATCAGAGTGATTTAAATAGGTTGATCGCTGATACTCTCCATTGTACGGAAACACTTGCTGTTCCTCTCACTCAAATGACCTTTGCCAAAACTAAGGGTAATCCTTTCTTTGCTACTCAATTTCTCAAATCTTTACATAGTGATGGACTAATAAACTTCTATTTTGACCTTGGTTATTGGCAGTACAATCTTACACAAATTAAGACATTATCTCTCACAGATGATGTCGTAGAATTTATGGTACTTCAAATAGAAAAACTACCAAAGCCTACTCAAGAAATTCTGAAACTAGCTGCCTGTATTGGCAATCAATTTGACCTAAAATCTCTTTCTATTGTTTATGAAAAAAATATTACAGATACAGCATCGGATTTATGGATAGCCTTACATGAAGGCTTGATATTACCTCAAACAGATAATTACAAATTATTTACAGAAAACGGAGATAGATTACTATCTATTAATGATGTAGAAACATCTACACCATTACCTAAATACAAATTTGTTCATGACCGAGTACAGCAAGCTGCTTATACTTTAATTCCTAAAGCTAAAAAACAGACAATTCACTTAAAAATTGGGAGACTTCTATTAAATAGGATTTCTCAAATTGAGCAAGAAAAAAATATTTTTTCTCTAGTGAATCAGTTCAATATAGCAGTAGATTTAATCGTTGAACAAACAGAACGCTATCAACTTGCTAACATGAATTTAATTGCCGGACAACGAGCTTTAGCATCAACAGCTTATACGGCAGCACTTAAATATTTAATTACTGGAATTGAACTGTTAGAAGATAATAAGTGGCACAATCAATATGAATTAACTTTAGCCTTATATGAAACAGCTGCCGAAGCAGCATCTTTGGCTGGTAGCTTGGAACAGATGGAGGAATTTATTCAAGAAGTTTTAGTACAAGCTAAAACACTGCTAGAAAAAGTGAAGGTTTATGAGGTTAAAATTCAAGCTTATACATCACAAAATAAACTTTCGGCGGCAATTGCGATCGCACGACAAGCACTGAATTTGTTTGGAGTGTCTTTTCCAGATAATCCGAATGAGTCTGATATTCAGCAAGCACTAAGTGAAACATCTAAATTAGTTGCCAAAAAAACTACAGATGAATTAGCTAATCTACCATTAATGACTTCTGTAGAAGAATTGGCAATTATGCGGCTAGTAGCAAGCATGATTCCTCCCACTTACATTGCAGATCCTTTACTATTTCCATTAATTATTTTATTCCAGGTTAACTTATCAGTTAAGCATGGCAATGCTCCTTTATCGGCTTTTTGCTATGCATGTTACGGTATACTATTAAACGGTATTCTTGATGATATCCAAGCAGCAGATAAATTTGCTAATTTAGCTTTAAAATTAGTCGAAAAGTTTAATATTAAAGATATAAAATCTAGAACTTTTTATGTTGTTAGTGCCTTTATTATGCATGGAAATTCTCATATTAGAGAAACTTTACCGATAATGTTAGAAAGCTATCAAATAGCACTTGAAACTGGAAACTTAGAATTTGTTGGCTATTGTATAAAAGATATCTGTCAGCATTTATATTTTATTGGTAATGAATTACCAAAACTAGAAGAAGAGATAAAAGAATATTGTCATCTTTTAGATAATTATAAACAAGCAACAACGTTACATTATTGTAAGATTTGCTGTCAAGCTGTGATTAATTTATTAGGTAATACACAAAACTCTTGGATTTTATCTGGTGAAATATATAAATCTGAAGAACTACTTCCTTTGTTAATTCAAGCTAATGACATTAATGGACTTCACTATTTTTATTTACATCAACTTATTCTTTGTTATTTGTTTGGTGACTTAGTTAAAGCTAATGAAAACTCTATTAAAGCAAAACAATATTTAGCAGGTGGAACAGGTTTTATCACTGTACCTATTTTTCATTTTTATGATTCACTAACAGCTTTAGCGTTATCTTCAGAAGCTCAATCTGAAAAGCAAATTTTATTAGATAAAGTATTAGAAAATCAAGTAAAGCTACACAAGTGGGCAAATCATGCCCCTATGAATTATCTACATAAGTATTATTTAGTAGAAGCTGAACGATATAGAGTTTTGGGTCAATATCTAGAAGCTATAAACTGTTATGAGCGCGCAATTGAGCTTGCGAAAGAAAATAAGTATATTAATGAAGAAGCTCTTGCTAACGAACTTGCGGCGAAGTTCTATTTAGAACATGGTAAACAGAAAATAGCTCAAGTCTACTTAATTGATGCTTACTACGGATATATTCGTTGGGGAGCAAAAGCCAAGGTAGATGATTTAGCAAAACGTTATTCCTATTTACTTGCTCATATTCTCCAACGTGAAACAATTAACTTTTACCCTAATGATAAAAACAGTTTTCACGATACCACATCTATATCAACCTTGAACAATCACCAAACTGTAGTTGGTTCTCATACAAGTATTTCTCAATCTTTAGATTTGGCATCTGTGATTAAAGCTTCTCAAGCACTCTCTGGAGAAATTGAGCTAGAACAGTTACTTTCTACCCTAATGGAAGTACTAATGGAGAATGCAGGAGCATCTAAATCCGCTCTAGTTTTGAGTAAAAGTGAAAATTTGGATTTAACAGTTACTGCCATCAATTCCACTTCTGTTGGTATTAAATTTCCATTTACTAGCCTGGAATTCAGTCATGATGTTCCTATTAATTTGATTAACTACGTTAAACGTACTAGGGAAATATTTGTCCAAGATGATGCTAAAATCGAACAGTTTTTGAGTGGCGATCGCTATATTAGCGAGCAACAACCTAAGAGCCTGTTGTGTATTCCAATTATCAATCAAGGTAAATTCCTTGGTATCCTTTATTTAGAAAATAATCTTACAACTGGAGCATTTACACGCGATCGTATAGAACTGTTGAAAGTGATTACCACCCAAGCAGCAATCTCTCTTGAAAATGCTATCCTTTACAAAGATTTGACGGAAACTAAAGAACGCCTAGAACAATACAGCCACACGTTAGAGGAAAAAGTTGAGGAGAGGACACAGGAACTCAACGAAAAAAATCGAAGTTTGCAGCAAGTAATTTTGGATTTACAAAGCACCCAAACCCAACTAATTCAAAGTGAAAAAATGTCCAGCTTAGGGCAAATGATTGCAGGGATTGCTCATGAAATTAATAACCCTATAAACTTTATTCATGGTAATATCGCTCATGCTAGAGATTATGTGCAAGATTTGCTAGATTTAATTACTGTTTATCAACATGAATATTCTAATAATTCTGCTATAGTTGCACAAAAAGCAGAGGAAATTGACCTAAATTTTCTCTTAGAAGACTTGCCTAAGCTTTTGGATTCAATGAAGATTGGAACGTCGCGCATCCGCAATATTGTTTTGGGCTTACGCAATTTCTCACGTCTAGATGAAGCTGATATGAAACCTGTAGATATTCATGAGGGTATAGATAACACCCTCATGATTCTACAACACAGACTCAAAGCCAAGAGCGATCGCCCTGAAATTCAAGTTATTAAAGAATATAAAAAAATGCCCGAAGTCACTTGTTACGCTGGACAGTTGAATCAGGTATTTATGAATATTCTAAGTAATGCCATTGATACTCTGGAAGAAAAGATAAATAACAGTAAAGATATAAATTCTCCTAATTTAAATTTAATTATTTTGATATCTACTCAATTGATTGATAATCATAGAGTAAAGATTCGGATTGCCGACAATGGACTTGGGATGCCAGAATTAATAAAAAGTAAAATTTTTGATCCATTTTTTACTACTAAAGCTGTTGGTAGAGGAACTGGATTAGGTTTATCAATCAGTTATCAAATTATAGTAGAAAAACACAAAGGCCAGTTAAAATGTAATTCTACTCCAGAACAGGGAACTGAGTTCATTATTGAGATTCCAATTTAGGTAAAAATTTTACTTATCCATACTTGCAAAATTTTGAAATCATTAAATAGGTTGATTATAGTAGCACGTCTAAGGTGAATCATTGGTTAAATACAATGAATATAATCTTTAATAAACAAGATTCTATCAATTTTATAAACCCAATTATTTTAACCTCGACGTGGTATTAGTAATTCAAATCAAATCTAGTTGATATCGCCAATTAAAATCTTATCTTCACTACTAGACTCTAAGATTTCTGTCGCCGGATTAATTTGTTCATCTTTTAGATATAAAGATTTATCCCTTGTGTTCAAGCAAAAATCTTTTGCTAAATTAAATTTTTGAGCTTGAAACAAAAGAAAATCAACGAAATCTTTGAATAAATTAAAGGATTTATCCACTAGTTTAAAAGCATACTCACGACTTTCTTCAGATAACTGGATGTTGTTAATCATGTCTAAGTTATCTGAGGAGTACATACTATGATCAGAATCAATTAAAAAATGATGATTACCAAAATATTTGAATTTCTTACCAGTAACAATTTTTAATTCTTCAGTAACTTGTGTAGTTGTAGAGAGAAATATATCTGCTATCGCTTCTATCGCCTCTATTACTACTAATTTATCGATAGGAGTAGCTTTATAAGTATATCGATAAATTTCATATATTGTCTGCCGTGATGCTTGTATTTCACTGCTCCATAAAAATCTTAAGGCATCAGTAAGATTCAAGAACATATCAAATTCTAGTTTTTGTAAGTCTTCTAAAAACCATATCCAATGACTATCATCTTCATAAGTATGTTGATTGATAAGGGCTTGTATCGGATCATTAGTTGGTTCTTCACGCCAAACATATCTGTTCAATTCTGCAAAACCCATCACAAAAGGTGAAAAGCAGGGAGCAAAAGCTAGCCTTTGTCTGGGTTCTATGCTGGTATCTTGTAAGAATTGAAAAAATGGTAATTTAGCAAATTCTTGTTTTTTGCTTTCAATTAATTCCAATACTTCTTTCATAGTTGCAATTCCTTTGAATGATTGATTTTTACGAAATAGATCAAACTAGTCTTTTATTAAGACATAGAATGATTAATTCCAGTAGCTTGATACCCGTCTTTGTCAAGAAGGGCAAATACTCGAAGCTAGATTCAAACCACTAAATTCAAAAATTACATGGTTTGATTTTGAAGCTAGTGATAAAATCTAAAGAAATAGAAAAAACGGAAATTAATACTAATCCAAAGCATTATCTAACATGAGTATGAAAACTGTTAGATTTAATGAATTTGAATTTGTAATTCCCAAATGTTTCTGATTTCCTATAGAACAAACTTTCAGGAAATTCAGTGGGCGGACACATACGTTTAGTGTGATGTGAGAAAAGTTAACAATTGCAATAGTTTTGCAATTGTTTCGCTGTACTCCTATCTGTTGACTGCGATAACGTACTTAGTGTCCACGTGATTTATGTGTACTTATTTATTGAATTAATAGGTTACTTCAGCATCCTATTTATCTTTTGTTTCAGCCAAATGAAAACTGCTATAACCTTTGTCAATAAATAATACAAATCTCTGCATTTCTGTGAAGAGATATAAACCTCTATACATTGAGAGTATATTTTTATTTTTTCTTAAGATTCAATAGTGTTTATATGGATTTATGTATTTTTTCTAGTATTTATAAAAACAAAGTAATAATAATGACAATCATTAATGCTTGTATAAAATCTATTTGTATCATGATAGTGGTACTAAGACATGAAAAATAATCATTATTAATGCAAGTAACATAATATTTGCTATACGTAAATTTAATAACTATGTAATTAAGAATATTTACTATGTTGTCATGATATTTTGACAATTTTAGATTGTCCTATAGTACACATAGTTTTTCTGAAAAATTTTCACGTCACTAGTCACAAGTAACTTAATTCCTCATATAAAGACAGTAATGGGAGTAAGCCAGCATTTTGCTTTCTACAATTACTTACGAATATTAAGTGCTTTTGTGAACAATTCCCAATTGTATGAAATACAACTATTAATTAAATATCTTTCTTTAGCGGGGTTGACATTTTGATTATTTTACTAACTTATCAAGGCAAAGAGTGAGAACACAAAGCACCACCTTTGTAAAACTGTTTTGAGGTTACAAATATGCAAAAACGCCTGACTTTAATGTCAGGCGTCTGAATTGCATAAGTTTGAGTTATATTTGCAAGTAAACTTACAATCCCTCAGTTGGCTTGGCAGGCATAGCACTTACCTGAGTGCTATCAGCTGCTTTTGCTTGCAACATTGAAGTATGAGTGATGGAATTATTAGCCAGGGTAAATATGGGGTTGGACAAAATTCCAGCAATGGAAGTGGCGATTAAAGTTGTTAACAAACCTACCTGCAAAGGTCTAAATCCAGGTAAATTCCAACGTACTTCAGGATAATTCTTGACAGCATCAGACATCTCTTGGGGTTCTTTAACCACCATCATCTTAACTACGCGAATGTAGTAGTAGATGGAGACAACACTAGTTACTAGACCTAGTAATACTAAACCATAAAGACCTGCTTGCCATCCAGCCCAAAACAGGTAAATCTTTCCAAAGAATCCAGCTAAGGGCGGTATCCCTCCTAAAGACAGTAGGGCAATACTTAAGCCCAAAGTCAACAGAGGATCTTTCTGATATAAACCAGAGTATTCGGCAATTTGATCGGTTCCTGTTCGTAGCGAGAAAAGAATAATGCAAGTAAAACCGCACAGGTTCATAAACAGGTAGACCAACAGGTAAAATACCATACTGGCATATCCTGCTTGGCTATCAGCAATCAAACCAATCATTACAAATCCAGCTTGGGCAATGGATGAATAAGCTAACATCCGTTTCATGCTGGTTTGGGCAAGAGCAACTACGTTACCCAAAATCATACTCAGTACGGCGAGGGCAGTGAAAACAAACTTCCACTCCTCAGCGACGAGAGGGAAAACGGTTGTCAGCAAGCGAATGGCAAGGGCAAACCCAGCTGCTTTAGAACCTACAGACAAAAAGGCAATGACTGGGGTAGGCGCGCCTTCGTAAACATCTGGTGTCCACTGGTGGAAGGGTGCAGCGGAGATTTTAAAGCCTACACCTGCAATCACAAACACAAGAGCAATTACTACACCCAAGGATTGGGCTAGGTTGGCTGTAGCAATGCCATTAGCGATCGCATTCAGTTCTGTTTGTCCGCCAGACAAACCGTACAGCAGGGAAACACCATACAAAAATACAGCTGTACTAGCAGCACCAACTAACAAGTATTTCAGCGCCGCTTCATTAGAACGGGGATCGCGCTTTGTATAACCTGTTAGCAAATAAGAGGAAATACTTAGGGTTTCTAGAGAGACGAAAATCATCACCAACTCACTAGCCCCTGATAAAAACATTCCTCCCAAGGTAGCAGTGAGCAAAATCGCTATGAATTCTGCTAAAGCGGTACCACTTTGTTCAACATAGCGAATTGACATCAAAATCGTAACGGCAGCAGATAAAGCCACAATACCGCGAAATACGATGCTGAGGTCATCACCATTAAAGGCACCAGCAAAGAAGATGGGATTAGAACTATCCCATTGCAAATACAGGGCGAAAATTGCGGCGAACAAACCTGCGATCGCTAGATATGCAATCCAGCGCGAGGAATTACGCCCCAATATCAAATCCACAATCAAAACCCCCAAGAAGGTGGCTACCACTATTCCCTCTGGCAATATCGTTCCAGCATTCAACTGGGATGCAACATTAGCAAAATCCATGAGCTGTATAGGTTTTGGCAATTAGACATAAAAGGGCCAACTGTGTTAATTCTATTGTGTTTTCTACTAAAGTTTCGTGACGCTGTTTTTGTTACTGGATCGATACCATCAAATTAGTTTATGTTTTAGTTTAGCGATCGCTCATGTGGAGGTAGCAGCGATCGCCTTGCAACCACTGCGTCGGCTCCGCCGACAGCAATCCTAATTTCACTTACAGCTCTTAAAATCAAATCTTCAGGTGATACCTGTTTTTCTCTTTCCCAGCCTCCAGCTTGGGAAAGAATTGATCAAGGCTCTGCCGACAGAGCCTCACAGTTTTTATTACCATGCAGAGCATAAGTAATGAGAAAATTTAGTTTAATTAAATATCAAAACTAAAAATTAATAAGCAGCTCAGGCAGTGCTGATCTGCTTATGCTTCAAATAAGCAGTTTCAGTAAATAACTGAACTGCTATTTTTGTATTAAATCGTGCTTGCGAAATGCTATTTTTTAGCTTTAGGCAATAGCTTTTCAGCCTCAGTTTATGAATATATTCAAGACTTAATAGCGCCTAGAGTATCCACCGCTGTTACTCTTGCCCCAGCTATTACCGCCAGAGCGACTGCCTCTTTCCTCCCGTGGTCTTGCTTTATTAACTTTCATGACGCGACCCATCCACTCAGCACCATCTAAAGCTTGAATGGCTGCATCTTCTGAGGCTTCTGATTCCATTTCTACAAAACCAAAGCCTCGCACACGACCTGTTTCCCGATCAGTGGGAAGTTGAACTCGCTTCACAGTGCCATACTCAGAGAACACCTTGCTGAGGTCTTCTTGGGTGACGTTGTAGGATAGGTTGCCTACGTAAATCGACATTAATCTCTCCAGAAATCACTTATGCATATGCAGAGATATTCATCCGGAGAGTCACTTGCAATGATTGACAAAAACAAGAACACTACCGCCGAACTAAATTCTCCGATTTTATCTTATCACAATTTCTATTTCGGTAAGGCTTGAAGTTTATAATAAACTGTATTTTAAATTAAAATGTATTGATTTTTACGACACTCCGTAATTTGTAGGATATGACAAAACTAAATAACTAATATTGCGTGTTTTGTCTGAGTCACAAAAGGCAGAATCCATACTCTCAAATCCCAAGTTATAAATTTAGAGAAATTGCTAAACTTTCAATATTTAAATATTTCTAGAAAAATATATCTTAAGATGGATTATAAATAATAAAATATTCGTTATATTGAACTGTTTCTAGAAGAAATTTATACCTTGAGTCAGGAAATCAACTTGATTTTATATAACTTTGGGAATAGATGGATATAGAAGAGATAATTATAAAAGTAAAATCATAAGTATACAATTCCTAAATTCACTGTCTTTATAGATTAAGAAGAATAGTGTGAACAGTCATACTTCAATCTAGTTATGATGTAGATAAGTCAACAATTTTAATTTTTTAGTTTTGAGAGTATTTAAATTTGGATTAATATCTATGACTATCAAATATGTAAGTCACTATTTCATCAATAACTAGAATTACAAATATTAACTATATCTACATATCACTAGATTGTAGATTTTGATATTATTTCACGATCGGCTTAACCTCTATCGTAAATAAAATTAGCATTTTTCGTATGTCAAATATTTTATCTACAAGCAATATCTATCAAAAAATATGAAGTAAGTTTAAATTAGATTTAAAAATAAGTTAATATAGTTACCTACAGGTATTTATTTACTCAAGAGGTACAAAAAACCCTCTTTCACTTTTCTGAATAATTGCCACGTAAATAAAGCTTAGAATAAATGATCAATAATTAAAAAGATTCTAATTTGGGAACAAATAAACAGTATTTATTTTGACAAAATTTAGGGAACACAATTAGAAATTCAGTTAAAAAGGCGCTCAAGCAATAGGTATACAAAGTGGAACAAAGAATTATGACTACCTTAGTCCGTGACATAGCGCCAACCTTCAGGTTCATATTCTCGCTGAATTCTCACCATCCATGTACCCTGGGGAATAATAATTGGCTTATGTTCCTCGTGAACAAGCAATGCCTCAGATGAAAGTACACTCAAATATAAGGTGCCATCTTGCTCGTATAATTCTGCTTGTCCGTCAATGATGCAATGTTTGTGTCCAGTAACTTCACCTTCTGCCAAAGTCAAATGTGGCAGTTTCTGTCCATCTATTTGCTGCACAGGCAGTAGAATAACGTCACCTTGACGAATTGGTTGCATGATTGCTTCTCCTAAAGTTACAGAGTTGGTTTTATTCAAGCTTAAAAGCTTTGATTTAATTTTGGCATAGTTAGGAGGTTAGACAAGAGGCAAAGGATTTGGAGCAGAATTTATCGTTGCTGGGTTTTTTTCGCTGATGAGTGTCTTTGGACAAGCATGAGGCGATCGCATCGAAAATACTTGGGTTTCGTGAACTCATACCTCTTCTATCCTCAAAAATAGATATTTTCAAATTAGTAGTCGCCAATTATGCCTGAGATAAGTTAAAGATTGAAGTAACTGGAAATTCCATAGATCCGCTTTCCCTATCCTTTAGGAAAAACTACACTGTGGAAGTGGCAACAGTCCTATGCCGCAGTTTAAGGGGATTTTACAGGCGGACAGTTTATGTGAGGATTAAATCACATCTCGTTTAATGATTGATAATCTTTAGATTTAGCTCTCAATTATCTCAATTTGACTGTTTAGCCTAGCAGCTATTCTTTTTTTTGAAATTTCCATGTCAACTCTCGTCATCGTCGAATCTCCGACCAAAGCTCGTACCATTCGCAACTACCTGCCAAAAGACTATCGGGTAGAGGCTTCTATGGGTCATGTGCGTGATCTACCCCAGTCAGCTAGTGAAATTCCCACCACTGTCAAAGGGGAAAAATGGGCGCAGCTCGGGGTAAATGTAGACGCCGACTTTGAACCTTTGTATGTCGTTCCCAAAGATAAAAAGAAAGTTGTCACCCAACTCAAAGAAGCATTAAAAGAGGCTTCAGAGTTGATTCTGGCAACAGACGAAGACCGAGAAGGTGAAAGCATAAGTTGGCATTTATACCAATTACTCAAGCCAAGGGTACCGACTAAGCGGATGGTATTTCACGAAATCACTCAAGATGCCATCAAAAAAGCTTTGCACAACTGCCGCAATATTGATGAGCAGTTGGTTCGTGCTCAAGAAACACGGCGAATTTTAGATCGATTGGTAGGCTACACCCTCTCTCCCCTGTTGTGGAAAAAAATCGCCTGGGGATTGTCGGCTGGGCGCGTTCAGTCAGTGGCTGTACGGCTGCTGGTAAACCGCGAACAAGAGCGTCGCGCTTTTAAACAAGCAATATACTGGGATTTAAAAGCTACTTTAACTCCCCCGCAAGCAGAAAGCAAAAAAGACCAAGCCTTCGCCGCCCAGCTTGTAACCTTAGCAGGTACTCGATTAGCAACAGGTAGTGATTTTGACCCGAAAACAGGCAAAATTACCGCAGGTCGTAATGTTGTCCTGCTCAACCAAGAGCAAGCACAAGCACTTAAAGAACGCCTCAATGGTAAAAGTTGGACAGTCACAGACATAGAAGAACGCCCCGTTACTCGCAAGCCCGCGGCTCCGTTTACCACTTCGACCCTGCAACAGGAAGCTAACCGGAAACTGCGCCTATCGGCACGAGATACAATGCGGATTGCCCAAAGTTTGTACGAGCAAGGGTATATCACCTATATGCGTACAGACTCCGTACACCTTTCAGAACAGGCGATCGCCGCAGCCCGTAGTTGTGTAGAACAGTTGTACGGCAAGCAATATCTCAGCCCCAAACCCCGGCAGTATACAACCAAATCCAAAGGCGCTCAAGAAGCCCATGAAGCCATTCGTCCTGCGGGTAGTAGCTTCCGTACTCCCCAAGAAACAGGCTTAGGTGGGCGAGAACTGCAATTGTACGATTTGATTTGGAAGCGCACAGTCGCTTGTCAAATGGCTGACTCTCGCCAAACCCAAATTACCGTGCACTTACAAGTAGAAGACGCCGGATTTCGGTCTTCTGGCAAACGCATCGACTTTCCCGGCTATTTACGCGCTTATGTTGAAGGAAGCGACGATCCAGAAGCGGCTTTAGAAGATCAAGAAATCATCTTGCCCAATCTGCAAGTCGGGGATCATCCCAACTGTAACGAGCTCGAAGCACTGGGACACGAAACTCAACCTCCAGCCAGATATACCGAAGCAACTTTGGTGAAAACCCTAGAAAGTGAGGGCATTGGACGCCCCAGCACCTATGCGAGTATTATCGGCACAATCCTTGACAAAGGTTATGCTCAGTTGGTGAATAATGCCCTCATACCGACTTTCACCGCCTTTGCCGTTACCGATCTGCTAGAAAAATACTTTCCTGATGTTGTCGATCCAAGTTTTACTTCCAAAATGGAGCAAACTTTGGATGATATTGCTACAGGGGAAGCCAAGTGGTTGCCTTACTTGCGAGAATTTTATTTGGGAGATCAAGGGCTAGAAACTCTAGTCAAACAAAAAGAAGACCAAATTGATGCCAATAAAGCTAGAACAGTAGAATTGGAAAATTTGGATGCCAAAATCCGCATTGGTAAATTTGGCCCCTACATAGAAGTTCAAAATGGAAATGATATTGTTACAGCCTCAATTCCTAAAGACCTGACTCCCGCCGATCTCGATCCCCAAAAGGTAGAAACCTTACTGCGACAAAAAACTTCTGGGCCAGATGAAGTTGGTCGTCATCCAGAAACAGGCGAATCGATATATATATTGATTGGCCCTTACGGCCCTTATGTCCAACTAGGAGATAAGTCTGACGAAAATCCCAAACCCAAACAGGCTTCTTTACCAAAAGGACTAAAGCCCGAAGATGTCACCCTAGAAATGGCTGTTGGTCTTTTGTCCTTACCCCGGACACTAGGTACGCATCCAGAAACTGGTGCCACAATTCAAGCTAACTTAGGACGCTTTGGCCCTTATGTAGTACACAATGCCAAAGAAGGAAAAGATTACCGTTCCCTAAAGGCAGGCGACAATGTTTTGTCAATTTCTTTGGAACGAGCATTAGAGTTGTTATCTGAACCAAAAAAGGGACGCACTACAACTAGCAAGTCCAAGGCTGCTTTACGGGAATTAGGAACTCACCCAGAGGATGGCGAACCAGTCAATATTTACGACGGCCCCTACGGGCCTTACATCAAGCATGGAAAAACCAATGCTAAGATTCCAGAAGGAGTATCACTAGAGGATGTAACTTTGGATGTGGCTGTTGAGTCGCTTGCAAACAAAGCATCGAGCGGCAAATCCACTCGCAAAACGAGCAAATCAACGACGAAGTCTACTAAGTCCACGACTCGCTCTAGTGCCAAATCAAAAGCTAAATCCTCAGCTACTGCTGCCAAAAAAGATAGCTAAACCTAATAGTTAATAGTCAATAGTAATAAATAAATATTGACTATTAACTACAAACTATGCTGTACAATCAAAACACCATGATCTTCAAACAACAATAGATAAAAAATCTTTATATTTTATCTTTTGATTGCTACTCGTTCAAACGAATTTCTAAATGATGACAAGAAGCGCAAAGTAGCTCACATCCTGCACCCAGCTTATGAAAGTGAGTTTTGTAATTTGTTTGCGCAAACTACACCCTGTCTAACACCTATCCTTAGTAGGATGCAGTTGTCTAGGTTATAAATGTGATACTCTAAAAAATGAGGGAGAAAACAACATCAAAATTTTTTAGATGTGGCTTATTCTTAAAACATGGGAGCGTGAGTTTGCTGAGTGCAAAACCAGAGTGCAACAAAAAGCTAGTTTCTCCTTTACTGACAAGTTGAAAAGATAGAGGTAGTATCTCAGGAGCGGTCAGTCCAATGGACTATATAGAAAAGGTGCTAGAAAAGCTTAAAGAATTGGCACGCAAGCTAATTGAAGCCCTTTTGGGGCCAGAGGTTGAGCCGGAACCGGAGTTAATTCCGATTCCAGTAGATGATCGCTCGCGCCGTCGCTCTTGAAAACAAAGGTGCAGGATTTGACGTTCCGTCCACTAAGCCTTTTGGTGCTGCATGGGCCAAACTTAAATTTGCTAGGACAGCGAGAACCTGGTATTTATGGTTCTCTAAGCTTGGCTGAGATTAACCGTCAGTTAGAAGTGGAAGGGAAAAATTTAGCGATAGAAATATCTACCATGCAGTCAAATCACGAAGGAATTTTAGTAGATGCAATTCATGATGCCTTGGGAAAACACCAAGGCATTTTGATTAATGCTGGAGCTTATACCCACACCAGCGTAGCTTTACGGGATGCGATCGCTGCCGTGAATTTGCCCACAGTAGAAGTGCATTTGAGTAACATATATCGGCGGGAAGAATTCCGCCATCACTCTTATATAGCTCCAATCGCAATTGGGCAAATTAGTGGTTTTGGTGCTCAAAGTTATCTTCTGGGCTTACAAGCTTTGGCGTATTACCTAAGGACAAAGTGTGAAGATAAAGTTTGACACTCTCACCATTAACACGAGCGAGTGGTAGTGGAAGATTTTTGTTTGATCGGGTTTGTCTAGTTTTAGATTCTCTGTGTTCTAAAACCCCATCGAGATTCCCCTCTACATCCAATTAGCAATTATTTTATGTTCCTTGACTTCCCAGCCCCGGATAACAAAAAAACTTACGTATAAGTTCGATTTCTCTTTTACAAACTATGTCGCCCCTGTTATTAAGTACTTCCTCTGAGTCAAACATTTGTTTGGCGAGAATCACCATTACCAATATACAGTTAGTCGCAATTTTGGAAGATCACCAATCCTAAACCGATGTGGTGGGAGTCAAGAGCACAACATTTAAGATAGACTATAAATTTTATCCTTTAGTCTTCATAATCTGCTGTCTTTAAATTTATGCGCTACTCTCTTGTCAATCGAGCGAGAGGTACTTTCCTGGGAGCCTTAGTTGGCGAAAGTTTTGCCTTGTTAGGTGACAACAAGTCTCAAATTCATTTGGAACAACACCATAGACAGAGTCTGCTTGATAGTGGTTCAAATCGCGATCGCTCTACTTCTGCAAGAATTAGAACAGTTGAACTTCCATCTGGAAACTGGCAAAAACTAGCGCTATTAGGTGCCGAAAGTTTAATCGAACTAGGCAGGTTTGATTTTGATGATTGGGTAAAGCGTCAGCAACAAGCAGGAATTATTCTAGAAGCAAGCACATTGAGTTCGCCAGAAATAATTCTTACGACTTTACCAGTCGCGCTATTTTGTCATGAAAATCTAATTAAACTCCGACAATCCTTACTCGATGTGGTTAAGATCTGGGACGATGATCCACTCGTGCAAGATTGGACATTGGTAATAGGCTATGCGATCGCTCAATCGCTAACTGACAAACTTACTCACCTCACCCTGATTCCCCAAACCATTTCTTTTTTAGGAGACACATCGACAAGAGTGCCACAAATTTTATTTAAATTAAATAATTTGTTAGAAAAACATACGGGCTTAGAAAGAATCCAAGTTGAGCTAAACAAGGAAGATAAGCTCAGTTACACAATGGCAATGGCTTTTTACTGTTTTTTGAGTACTTTGGAAGAATTTCGCCTTTCGATTTTGCGAGCGAATCAGGTTAACTCGCATTCGCAACAGATGAGTGCAATTACTGGTGCTTTATCAGGAACTTATAACAGTACACTCGGTATTCCCATCAGTTGGCACTTCTTGATTGCAAAAATCTGCTCGGCACAGTGGCACCTGACGAATTTCTCCCAGATGCTACAATTAGCGGATGCACTCATTGCTACCTGGTCTGGAGTATATCGTCCTGCTTTAGAGCAAAGCAAAACCAGCGAAGAAAAATGGGCTAGAACGTCGAGCACAGTGCTTCCCCAGGCAATTGCAGCTCCTCGTGTCCTTCGGCTACATTAATGCGATCTCTACGTAGTTATATAGTTATTTAGGAAACGCAGTAAATATTACTGACAAAAAGTTAATTTTGATAAAAATTTGATTAATTTTAGATCACAGATTGTTCTTAATTTAGTTTCTGTAAGTAACAATTGTGGCAAATATGTAGCTTTAAAACCCATTTCATTTCAGAATTATTTTATTTAATCTATGACAGTAAGCTACTGCGTCAGAAGTAATGAAAACGCAGCCATTGTTTCAAACCTTAACCCAGCAATTATCTTACTGGAGGCGACGTTACAAAGTTCTAAACCGTTTGTATATATCGAAATCACCTGTGAAAGGTAGACATCGAACCCAAAAAGCGGCAATCTACAAGGCGGCTGTTAGTTGTACCAATGGCAAACGCTCTCCCATTGTTTTTGCGATCGCAGTATTGTCCCTTACGGGTGTCATGGGACAAAAATTATATAATCAGCCCCAGTTAAAAATTGATACAGTTGCTCCAGAGACAATTAGAGCACCTCATACTACTCAAATTGAAGATAAGAAAAAAACAGAAGCCAAGCGCAAAGCCGCTAGTAAAAGTTCTGTACCAGTGTTGATGGTTGATGAGAGTATCAATGAACAAATCAACCGAAATTTGCAACAACTTCTAGAGCGGGGTAATCAGATTCGATCCGCTGCTGGCTCCTTTCCTTTTTATGACACGCTTGCTTTATCCCTACGCAGCCAGCGTTATCTGCGCTCCTGTGCCGATTCAGAATGGCAAGCTTTGCTGCTGGCTTTAGAGCGCCCTAATAAGCAAAAAACAGGGATGTTGACTCAATCTCCAAAAACTGGCGAACTATCAAACCAACAGAGAACCGATACAAGCTTACTATCCTCAACCCAGCCTTCTGTGCTTACAGCTTCCTCTAGCCATGACTCCAAATCAGTAGAGTTTTTCCAAAATGCTGATTTTATGCAGGCAGTAGCAGAACTAGAAGCTTACCGTCTCAAAACTTCTACGCAAAACTTATCCTCACTTTTAATCAAAATTTTTCAAGTACGCCAAAGTTACATCAAAGCCCGTACCAAACTTTTACAACTGCTGAATGAGGATTCACAAACACTATATGAACCAAGTTCCTTCCTCGACTTATCTGACGAGGATTGGGCAAAAACGCAAATGGGTATTCAGCAGAGTGCGGAACGAATTCTCACTCAAGGTATTCCTCCAGGGCTACCTTTGAGCATTTTACAAAATGCAGTGAGCATACAAGTACAAACTTTGATGCCAAAACAAGCCAAACCTCTGGCAACCAAGCTATTATTGGCTGTTTTAATGCCTAACCTGACGAAAGATGAAGTGCAAACAAAACTACAGACAGATCAGGTAGTAGCCGAGGTGAAACCTGTCATGGTAACTGTACGCAAAGGTGATTTGATTGTTCGTAAGGGAGAACTAATTACTGCCTGGAATTTAGATGTATTGGAGCATTATCGTTTAGTACGCCGAGAAATTAATTGGCAAGGATTAATGTATTTAGGAGGTGCTGTCTCTGGGGCTGTAATCATTTTTGCTTTCGTTGAGCGACGTTTCAAGTGTCGGTGGCGGCAGAGCGATCGCCTATTGGTATTACTGCTGACTTTAAGTACACCACTAGTGTTAACTTTGGGTACACCCTATACTACCTGGAGTGGGCTGGGTTTACTGCTGGGTAGTTTCTACGGAGCTAATTTGGGTGTGACAGTGGTGGGTTTATTGGTGGTATTGCTACCCATTAGCCTAGAAATTAATAAGATTGGACTTTTGGCAGGAGCAGCAGGGGGATTATTAGGCAGTTGTATGGCACACCGACTGCGATCGCGTGAAGAACTGGCACTATTAGGTGTAGCCATAGCTTTAACTGAGGGTGGTGTATATTTGATAGTTCAGCTTTTGTTTGGTGCAGCATTTAGTCCTAATATATATGTCGTACTCAAAGAAGCAGGATTTTTTGCCTTATCTGGTTTAGTTTGGAGCATTGTAGCTTTAGGATTAAGTCCTTACTTAGAAAAACTATTTGATTTAGTCACCCCAATTCGTTTAGCAGAACTAGCAAGCCCCAACCGCCCCTTATTAAAGCGACTTGCCACAGAAACTCCCGGAACTTTCCAGCACACCTTGTTTGTTTCTACCCTTGCCGAAACCGCAGCCAAACAACTGCGATGCAACGTTGAATTAGTAAGAGCCGGTACGCTGTATCACGATATTGGTAAGATGCATGATCCCCTAGCATTTATTGAAAATCAAATGGGGGGGCCGAATAAACATGATACAGAAATTAAAGATCCTTGGAAAAGTGCTGAAATTATCAAAAAGCATGTTGGTATCGGCTTAGAAATGGCACGGAAACACAGATTACCAACAGCAATTCAAGCTTTTATTCCAGAGCATCAAGGAACGATGCAAATTGCCTACTTTTATCACCAGGCACAGCAAATGGCAAAGGAAGATTCTAGTTTATCAGTAGATGAGGCAGATTTTCGTTACGATGGCCCACCACCTCAATCGCGGGAAACTGGAATTGTCATGTTAGCTGATTCCTGCGAGGCGGCACTGCGATCGCTTAAAGATGCTACTCCCGAACAAGCTTTGGCTATGATAAATAATATCCTTCGTGCTAGATGGCAAGACAATCAACTTGTTGATTCAGGATTAACACGCGAAGAATTAACGAAAATTGCTGAGATTTTTGTAGAAGTTTGGCAACAATTCCATCACAAACGCATTGCTTATCCAAAGTTAAAGACTGGAAGTGAGAAAAGTTAGTAGGAATGAATCATACAATTTTGGATTTTGGGTTGGAATAGCTGTCTGAAGGTGGATCATATCATTGCAATTTTTTTTAAACTTGACAGAGCAAAACCAATGGTTTCTAATCTAGAAATTGTTCAATTAATTGGTAAAAATTTAGTACTTTTAGACATTAATATCTTACTTAAAATGCAAAACGCCAACCTATATAAAGTTTTAGGCTGACGCTTTACAAATTTATAGTTATTTACTATCTTTAGGATCTTTATTTGGTTGATCCCATCTTATTAATACTTATAATCTCCTATTTTTGTGTTCAACGAAATATTTTTAATGTTTTCTTTAGATTTATTTTCCTGACGATTTGTCAAGATTTGCAAATCTACGCTTTTTTGGAGATATGGAAGCTCCCATGATTTCGGATATCCAGACTTCAAAATTACGTACTGGGTGGGAACGAAGGGCAACATCTGAAAGAATAATCGGTTCAACCAAAATAGTAAACATCCCCAACCTATTACCTGCTAAAACATCAGTAAATAAGCGATCGCCCACCATCGCAACTTGCTGTACAGGTAAATTCATAGTCTGGAGTGCAGCCTTAATCTTACGTCTTGAAGGTTTAGCAGCACCCAGGTAGTAGGGTAAATTTAAAGAACGAGCAATACCACCGATCCGAGGTTCACTAAGGTTATTACTTACCAGGCAAAGACTTGCTACCTGACGGATTTCCTTCACCCATTGTTGCAATTCAACTGAAGCAGATGCTGCCCTAATCGGTACTAGAGTTTCATCTACATCTAACACCATCCCCTTCAGCCCATATCGTTGAATTATGTCTGGTGTGAGGTTTAATACTGAACCTTCTAAAATTAAATCAGGCTGCAAAAGATTGTTCCAAGGCATAGTCATTAGTTAGTAGTCACTATTTATTAGTTAATAGTCATTAGGCAAAATTATCAATCATGACTATTGTTTATGGGTTCAATTCTTCTTGGATTCTTTCGCAAAGACAAATGCACATAGCTTTATCATACCTAAAGCCAAGATTTACTAGCATCGTGGCAAAAGGTCTACCTATGGTGATGATAAATAGAAGCATTGAACCACATTAAAGTACGTAGTACGAGCTTGCGCAAAAATTCTTACACAGAGCCATAAATTGCTTACTACGAACAAACTTCCAAGCTTGATTCAATGTAAGTCTACATGTATTGAAAATGGGTGTAGGGGTGTAGGAAGAGCCAAATTTTCATGCCCTTGTTGTGTGATTTAATCACATGGGCGTCTGACTTGAAAATAGGGAATGGGGAACAGGGAACATAAAAAAAGAAATATTTTCATGCCCTTGTTGTGTGATTTAATCACATGGGCGTCTGACTTGAAACAGATACCAGCATATTAAAACAAGGAGACGAGATTAATGATTTACCTCTTCTCTCCTTGTTTTCTTTAAAACCCAGTTTTACAAGAATTACTTAATTAAACATCTTAATTAAGCATTAAAACTTTTCATTCTGAATTTGAATTTTAGATTTATTCAACTTCATTAAACAACTGTTCTTCTAATAGTGGTTGTACTTGGCGAAACTCTTCTGGAGAGAGCAATTCAGGTTTACCACTTTTTGATATCCGTGCAAAAAATAGCAGTGGATCGAGGGGAGTGTAAATTGCGTACTCTTGCTCTTCGTAGTAAAAGCTAGCTAATAACTGTAATTGCTCTGGTTCTAAGTCTGACTCTTCATCTTCTATTTCTAAAGTGAAAAGTTCTGATTCTTCAACTGGTGGTAGTTCACCACCAACAGTCAAAGCATAAGCTGTATTTTTCAAAAGCAAGTTCTGCTCAGACAAAACTGCTTGGGCGGTGGTAAAAATTTGGTCGATAGTCGCATCATCTTCCACAAGAATAGCTTCTTCTTCCTCACCATCACCTTGCCAGGCAAAAATTTCTACTGGTGAGTCAATAGGAAGAAGTAAAAAATACTCTTGCCCATCAACTTCGAGCGAATGCTCTATATAACATTCAAGCGATCGCCCTTTGTCATCTGTCAAACTGATGGTACCAGAATGTTCGTGATCGTGTTCGTCAGAAAAAGAAGAGGAAAACATAGCCCAAGTGTAGAACTTTAATAATTACCAGCTACTTGAGAAATCGTTGAACTACTTAATGACAATATCTGTCAAACAATGAGTTTTAGATACGGAATTAAGTGCTGGGTAACAGATTTCAGAATATCATGCTAGAGCTATGGTTACTCAGCAGATACTTTTGTGAATTTAAGGTGCGATCGCCGAGCATCTAACCATTGTTGCAAAATCAAAGCTGCGGCTTTGCGATCAATCAACGCTTTATGACGTGATGGAGAACGGTTTTCAGCAATTAACAACTGTTCTGCTTGAAATGAAGTTAATCGCTCATCTACATATTCGAGTGGAACTTTAAGAACCTTACCTAGTTGTTTGGCAAGTTTCTGCACTTGTCGTGCTTGAAAGCCCAAAGAACCGTCCATAGAATAAGGTAAACCGACAACCAACACTTGTACTTCTCGCTCATTAACTAATTGTCGTATTTGCTCCACATCCCGCTCAAAAGATGTGCGCTCAATTGTAGTAATACCAGTGGCAATTAAACCAGTGCGATCGCATCCTGCCACACCAATACGTTTACGACCAATATCTAATCCTAGAGCAGAAATAAATGCTTTGGTCTTTTTGATTGAATCGGGGGAGCCATCAGAAGAGCAAATGTCTCCGCCTCCCCTTTCCCATTTGGTGTGTTCATTTTCAATTACCAAATCATTACTCCTGTTTTTGTGCATCTGCCGACTCCGAGTGGCAGGATGTTTCCAGGTGAGAATTTTTGCAAGAAAAGTTAATAGTTTCTTTTGATGGATTGGGTTGTACAGATCTTTCTACGGGCGTTTGTTGCCTTGGTGGTACCCATAACATTCCACCCGGTATCGGTTTCCGTGCTGGTTGCAATCCTTGGAGTACTTCAGGCAGCTGAATTCCTTCGAGAGAGACAAATTTAGATTCCCGTACCTTATGCCAAACGGAGCGAGACATGATCAGGGTATGTTCTACACGAGTTGCTCCAATTTGCTCCAAATACTCTTCTCCTTCCGGTTGATAATCAGCCGAAGCAAGTTGCAAGGGTTGCTGAGGAAAATCTTGGGCAATGCGAGCAAGCTGAGTTAGTAGTTCTGGATACAACCAAGTGTATGCTGGGTGAACCGTTAAAGTTGCAATGTGGGCTTCTTCGCCTTTACGATCTAGCGAGATCTGAAAATAACCGATCGCGGCTTTGCGTTGGGGTTCAAATACATAACCGCTCACGACTTCTGTTTTCGTTATCCATTGTTTAGCAGCATCAATTAATGCACCAAACAAACTAGTTTTGAAATCCTGGGTTTGACGATCAAATACCTGTCGAACTAAAGGTGGCATTGAAGCCGTATCCAGTTGATACAATAATTGAGCATCAGCATTACTCACAGGTAGTAAGTTTGGCAAGTCTGGCTGTGCTTGTGCCAATTCAGCTAACAACTCTGGTTGTATTTCCCAATAAGTCATTTCAGCCAAACGCTGAAAGCCATTATGCCTGAACAATGCCAACGCTTCTGTATCATTGACATTAACTTCCAATATCCAAGTACGAGCTTCTAAAATTGACTCAAAGCAATAACGCAAAAGCTGCGAGCCAATTCCTTGTTTATCGGCAGCACGATCTAACATGACGCGATCAACCCGCCAAGTGCTCCGCGTGCGATTAAATGGAGATACTTGAATCATTCCCAGAAGCATCCGCCCCTGTTCTGCAACATACCCAAAAAATATATACTTTAATGGGTTGGGAAACCAGCTTAAAAATTTCAGTAATCCATACCAACGACGCAGCCATTGCATCTGCCGCATAGCAAATTCAGCTCCCTTTTGGGTTTTGGCTGCGAATGAATCTTGAGCTAAACGTTCAATACCGTCCAAGTCACGGTATTGGACTGGTCGGATTAGAATACTGAGATTTCGAGTAAGTAATGAACTCATTTTCATTCGAGCTGCCATTCAGCCTTAAATAAATTAGGAGGAAAGGAACTTTCAAAGTTGGAGCTTTGCTCTGCTTAAGATACGTAATCAGACAATTTCCGCAGGATATGAACTGCCTTTGGCTTTTTGTTAGAGTGCAGCTAACGCACTGCGTCGCAAACTGACGGCTCTAACTTCTTGCTGCATTAATATTAGCGGCTTTCCGTTACTTCCCGTTGATCCAAAAGAGTGATTTTCATAAGTGAAAATGCCGTCACTTAATTGCAAATACCACAGCTGGGGATCTGATGGAGCAAGCCGATGTATAGGGAACGCTATGCAAAACTTAAGTTCTGATATTTACTTGCTTATGTGCAAAATTCATAATATCACGAGCAAAGGGTGCCTACAGGCACTCATTATAATAATAGCACTTTAGAAACATAGAAGTAAGTAATAAAAAATGCAGATCTTGATAGAAGACTGCATTAGCCTTAATTCCAAAAGATCTGCTATTGATTCTATTCAAAAATAGTATCAATTAGTTAGAGTGAGCGGCGAGAAACTAGCTTTTCAAAATGTGCCTGAGTTTGATGGAGGAGTTGCTCTCGACTATCTGAGTTTGTTTGCTTCAAGGTTGGAACCAGATTGCGAGCTTGCAGAGCCATGTGCAGTTGGAGGTGGGCAACATATTCACTAAAATCTTCACGTACTGCACCTGTGCCATTTTGAAGAGTTGATTCTATTGCCACCGTATTCTCCTTCTCTTGATTAGATTTAGAGTTATTGATTCACGTTTTCAAAACTTATCATGTTGTTTTACCTCTCTTCTTAGTTTGCAATGAAGTTTAACGCTTGTTATAGCAGGGAACTTTTAACAGGAAATGGGGAGCAGGCTTGAAAGCCGCTTTATGTCCTGATTTGATGATTAGACATTGTCCTCATCTATCCGGCAACTGCCATAGGTTAATTGTAGAGAAGTGTAAATCCTACCGTGGAATGAAGTAAGTCAGTTTTCAAACCTGTCTTGAAAATAGGGAACAGGGAACACAAAGAGGTTTTTTCATGATTGGTTGTGCTAAAGCCGGGTGTGAATGGCTGTCTTGAAAAAGGGTGTAGGGTAAGAAACTTTCCCCGACTTTTTTCAAAATTTGGGGAACTGAACGGCTTTTATGCCATTATTGCTCCATTGGTAGAAGTCATTTTTGCTGCATATCAGATGTTAGGTAGATGTAGCTTTTGTATTTAACTTTTATGCTTTCATGTGGAAATCTTATTTATCCCAGGAAAAAAGTATATGGGTTGGCTTAAAAGACTTTTTGGACTAGAAAAGCCTCAAAACGCACAAGTAAATCCTACTCCTCAACAAGTACAACAACAACCTTCAGGGACACCTGCTGCAACTCAACAAATCGCCCCTGAACGCATGGGATTGAATGGAGAATATGATCAAAGTGGTTTGGCAAAACGTGTAGCGCTTGCGTTTGATCAAGATCAGCAGTTGACTGATATTGAAACTCTCTGGGTTGCTCAAACAGGCAGTACGGTTGTATTAAAAGGTAAGGTTCCCAGTCAGGACATTCTTAACAAGATGGTTTCTGTTGCGCGCTCAGTAAATGGAGCCACTTCTGTCGATACTAGTCAAGTGACTATTGGCTAGGCAGTTGACAATATAGTCATTTTGCTTAGTGTCTTGATGTTGAGTAAAACATAAGACTCTTCTTGCGTGCTGTAATATCCCTTACTTATTCTAAAGAAGTAAGGGATATGTGTTTTGACTTATTTATTAGCGACTGAAATAATCCAATCCAAAATAGCCTGGTTCACTGTTTCTGGACATTCATCATGGGGGCAATGCCCTACATTATCTAGATTGAGTAGTGTTAAGTTTTGGTTGTACTGAGCAAATTCATGAGCAAGGGCTGGGGGAACAAATCTGTCATTTTTCCCCCAGATTAGTAGCATAGGTATTGTTAAAGTTGGCAATAAAGATTTGACACTAAACCCAAAATTAGCAGTAATTGTAGCCTTAAATAATGCAGTAAAAGCGCGGGCAGAACCCCGATCTTGAGGAGGCCCTGCTAGTATTTCTATCAGTTCATCTGTGATTGCCTCTGGGTTAGCGTAGGCAATCGCAGCCCAACGACGCAAAAAACTTGGTCGGCGGATTAGATAAAATAGGGGTTTGAGTAACAACGGGGAAGCTACGATATTTTTGATTGTCGTGACAACAGGTCGTAGTAAAGCAGGAATAGCCTCTTGCTCTAATGATGGATCTGGTAGACTCATCATCACTACACCCTGGATCATCTCTGGATGGGCAGTAGCGACAGCTAGGGCAATCAGCGAACCAATAGAGTTACCTATTAGAATTACAGGCTGACGGATAAATGTTTTCCAAAAATCGTAAACTTGCTCTACCCATAGTTGGATGCTGTAATTAACAGCTGCTTTTTCAGAAGCACCAAAACCCAGCATATCGAGGGCATAAACTGTGTGTTGTTCTCCCAACACCTCTAAATTATGTCGCCAATGTCCAATAGAAGCACCAAATCCATGTAGCAAAATTAAAGGTGTTGCCTTGTAGTGATTTTGGGTATGGCGAATGTAGGTATAGCGGGTTTGCCAACCCCGCCAAACCCAGTCCCTTTGATTACCTACTCGTTCTTGCCAGTGAACTGTGCCGTTCACACTTCCTCCAAGTTTATTAGCCATAGGAATACTGCTATTTCTATCTTAAATGGAACACCGACTGTAACTAGATGATGAATTGCGGATTGACGGTGAGAGTGTCAATATCAGCTTAATTACGACTTCTAAGGTAACGCTTGATATCTGCGTCGTTGATGTTTTGTGTTTAGGTTTTTGCTAGAAAGCGATCGCTGATCACATTCTCAAGAAAAAACAGTACCTAGTATCTAACCGTAGTAACACTTTAAAGATATAGCAGAAATTATACTTAGAAAAAATATAGTTATTGTAAAATATATTACTTATTTTTCAGGAAAAAACAAAGAATTCCTTGGTAAGCTTCACCAAGGTACGTCTACAGAAGTCAAAGCGAGCGTCTAAGTTTTATAAATTGTATTCTAGGTGCTGTATTGTTTATTTAGAATTCTGCGTCCCTATTCAGTAAGTATTGAATTTTGCTGCACAAGCCTGATAATTATACTTAAAGATTACAATGTTAACATTGTCACAAAGAAATAGTACAATAGTTAACAAATGCTGCAGTTGTGTAATTTAGGTTAACGATTAGATAGAAATCCTCTCAGAATGAGTAGAATGACAAATACAACCAATAAGAGAATATCTGATGGATTAGCTACCCTGGAAATACAGACTATTTTCAGTCCTTCAGATATTCAATTATGTTTGCTCATGAGGCAAATAAAACAATACCAAACCAAGCCCTATTCTTAAAAATCAGCTCCCACAACTCATAATGGCAGTGACAGAGAAAAAAAGAACCCGCGATTTACCCCAAATTAATGAAAGAATTCGTTTCCCGAAAATTCGGGTTATTGACACTGATGGTGCACAATTGGGAATTATGTCCCCACAGGAAGCGCTACAACTAGCAGAGGAAAAAGAGCTGGATCTGGTACTGCTCAGTGATAAGGCTGATCCGCCAGTTTGTCGGATTATGGATTATGGGAAATATAAATTTGAGCAGGAGAAGAAAGCACGGGAAGCGCGTAAGAAACAACATACTGCTGATGTCAAAGAAGTGAAGATGCGCTATAAGATAGAGGCGCATGATTATAATGTGCGTGTCAAGCAAGCAGAACGTTTTCTCAAAGATGGTGATAAAGTAAAAGCCACTGTAATGTTCCGTGGTCGAGAAATTCAACACAGCGACATGGCAGAAGAACTGCTCAAACGGATGGCTGCCGATTTAGAAGAGGTTGCCGAGGTACAGCAAGCACCAAAGAAAGAGGGGCGAAATATGATGATGCTTCTGTCTCCTAAGAAATAAATAATATTGATTTAAATTCAACAGCCGAATTGAAAGTCCCGATCGCTGAGTGGGAAAAATATACTCAGTTGATCGGGATTTTTGCTATTTCAATAAATCTGATTGAGATTGTAAAGATGCATCCCTTCAACAAAAATGCTACTCTTACATCTCAAATAAATCGTTATATATTTTACTTGTGCGTTTAGGGGTGCAATTACTAGAAAGTAAAACTGCATGGAACTGAAAAATTACCAGCCTGTCCAAAGAAAAATAATTCTGTCGCGACTGCTAAAGTGGGTAAATCTTCGACCTGAGGAGAGCGATCGCACATGGTTAATGTTTGCTTTTTATACCACTACCTCAATAGGATTACGATGGTCAGAGGATTCCGCAGTAGCACTGTTTCTAGATGAGTATGGATCTGATCTCCTGCCTTTGATGTACGCAGCCAGTGCATTCATGGGTGGAGTCTTGGTTTTTTTCTATTCTTGGTTGCAAAAAATTTTCCCCTTGCGGCAGGTGATAGTGGCGATCGCCCCCTGCATGTTTGTGCCATTGATGTTTTTACATCTGGGTTTACATATTTCGTTACTTTCGATATTTATCATATTCATCCTGCGGTTATGGGTAGATGCATTCTACATTGTTAACGATCTCAATACCTCGATTGCAGCTAACCAATTATTCAATATTCGGGAAATTAAGCGCACCTACCCAATCATTAGCAGTGGCGTTTTAGTAGCTGATGTTATTAGCGGCTTTAGTTTACCTTTTTTGCTGCTATTCGTAGATCTCAATAATGTGATTATGCCCTTCGCTGGTATCTTCGTTGTCTTGGGAGCAGGGATTCTTTTATATCTAAGTAAAAATTATTCGCAGGCTTTTCCTAATGTTCCTCAAAGACAAACAAAACAAGCCCAGCACTATAAACAGCAACGCCTTTATGGTTCTTTAAAGCATTATGCCTGGTTGTTATTTGCGTTTTTTACTCTCATACAAGCAATGGGAGTATTGATAGATTTTCAATATTTGACTCAGTTGAAATTAAATTTTCAGGGTAAAGATATCGCTACCTTTTTGAGTTTATTAGGTGGGACTATGGGAGTGTGCGAGTTAGGAATGCAGTTATTTATTTCTAGCCGCGCTCTGGAACGCTTTGGAGTATTTATTACTGCTGCAACTTTACCTGTCATCGCAGGTATTGTTATACCCTTAACGTTACCCTTGCTGGGTTTATTATCTCGGAGCAATAGCCACAATCTTTTATGGGGTTTAGTAATTCTCAAGTTCTTAGATGAAATTTTACGTTATACCTTTGTTGCTAGCAGTAGCCCTTTGCTTTTTCAACCAATTCCAGATCGCTTTCGCAGCAGCGTTCAGTCATTCTCAGGAGGGATTGCAGACGCCTTTGGTGCTGGGATTGGAGGTGTAGTTATTCTCATCACTCTCTGGCTGGGAAAGCTATTTTTGCCCGTGTCCGCACGTAGCATGATTATGGTAGCAGAAACTACGGTTGTGGCTGTGTGTTGTTTAGGAGTAATTTGGTTGTTGCGATCGCATTACGTTAATTTATTAGTCTTAAGTGCCGAACGAGGACAACTGAGCGCAACAGACATAGATTTACGCACATTTAAACAAGGAGTAGTCAAAGCTTTAGGAGAAAAAGGTACCGAAGCAGATAAACGCTCTTGTATCGAACTTTTATCTCAAATTGATCCCCAAAGTGCAACAGAAGTGTTAGCACCCTTGCTCGTCAAGCTTCCCCCTTCATTACAAAAACCTAGTTTAGAGATTCTATTGACGGCAGGTGCAAATCCTAATTATTTGCCAGAAGTCCGAGCTTTGTTAGTGTTACCCCAATACCTGATTAGTCCAGAAGTTTTTGCTCTTGCCTTACGTTACGTTTGGTTGTGCAAGCCAGATCCAGATGTCAGTATCTTAGAACAATACTTAACAGAAGAACAACACTCAATTATTCGTGCAACTGCTGCTGCCTTATTGTTACGTCAGGGAACGTCAATACAAAAGTCAACCGCAACCAAAACTTTGCGGCGGATGCTCACTCACAAACAAGAACGGGAAAGAGTGAATGCAGTCAGAGCGCTTAGAGAAGCAGTTTACTTGCAAGCGCTGCGAATTTACATACCAAATTTATTACAGGATGAGTCTTTAGGAGTACGTTGTGCAGTTTTAGAAACAATTGCAGCAACCCATTTAGAAGAGTATTATACAGCGCTACTATTAGGACTTCAGTATAAATCAACGCGAACTACAGCTATGCGTGCTTTAGTGGGATTAGAAAATGAAGCCTTACCAATCTTGATAAACTTAGCCACTGATATTTATAAACCAGAAATTGTCCGGATGTATGCTTGGCGTACTATCGGTCAAATTTCCACTTTAGAAGCAATAGATACTTTATGGCAGCATCTAGAATTATCTAGGGGTAAAAATAGAGGTCACATTCTCCGTACCTTATTGAAAAGACTACAACAAAAGGGAGTTTTAGTTTTATCTGCTCGCGAAGCCACTTCTTTGGAGCATCGCTTTTATGAAAATCAGGTAAAAAAACTCATTGAAGAAGAACTAGGTTTTTTAGGTATTATTTACGCTGCATATATAGACTTCAAAACTCAAAATCAAATTTATGCTCAAAACATCGACTTAAAAGCAAAAGAGACTTTAGAGGTTTATAACT
The DNA here is from genome assembly GCF_038404745.2 of Chlorogloeopsis sp. ULAP02. Classification (NCBI taxonomy): domain Bacteria; kingdom Bacillati; phylum Cyanobacteriota; class Cyanophyceae; order Nostocales; family Chlorogloeopsidaceae; genus Chlorogloeopsis; species Chlorogloeopsis sp. ULAP02. The sequence continues at coordinate 200,910 of NZ_JAYKTT020000024.1, forward strand.
CAGACAAAAAAATTGTAGTTGTTCTATCTCTTCTGCAACACGCGCTATTAGAAGTAGAAATCGATGCTCAAGAGCGATTATTGTTACTACTACAGCTAATTTGTCCAACAGATAAAATTCAAGCAGCAGCATTCAATTTGCGGTCTGAATCATTGGTAAACTTAGCACGAGGTTTAGAGATTTTAGAGCACAGTGTCAATTTGCAAAGTAAATCTGTATTACTCAATATCTTAGATAGGCGATCGCCCTCAGAAAAATTGCAACATTTAATAGATGCGGGAATTACCAATTACGAACAGATGACGATTGGCAAACGCACCTGTTTTTTGTTAGCACGTGATAATTTGCTTTCTGATTGGTGCGTGGCTTGTTGTTTTCATTTTGCCCAGGTTGCTAATATTCGACTGACTAGCGAACAAGTTCTCAGAAGTTTGCGTCATCCCACAGGCTTTGTTCGAGAAGCAACAGTAGCGTATTTGAGTACAGTATCGCCTCGCATTCTGATGAAAATTTTACCACAGTTGCAAAAAGACCCCCACCCACTTGTAGTTGCTCAAGTGCAAGAGTTAATCAAGAAGTTATAACCTAATTTTATGCTAACTACCGTTGAACGCTTATTATTTGTCCGTAGAGTACCTATTTTTAAAGAATTACGCGATGATTTTATTGTTCGCTTGGCTTCAGTCATGGATGAGTTGGCATTTCCAACAAACTACACTATTTTTCAAGCAGGAGATGAGGGGCGATCGCTTTATATTGTCGTTTCTGGTAAGGTCAAAGTTCATATTGGCAACCAACAGCTAGCAGTGTTTCCCAAAGGTGAATCTTTTGGTGAAATGTCAGTTTTTGACGCTCAACCGCGTTCTGCTTCGGCAACAACTTTAGAAGCTTGTGAATGTTTGGAACTAACACAAGAGCAACTTTATGAAGCTATTGATGAAACACCAGAAATTGCCGTGAATATTATTGGGATTTTGTCTCGTCGGATTCGAGAATTAAATGAAAAAATTAACGCGATCGCTGCAAAAAATTAGTTACTTATTCAAATTGATTTGCAAGTCTTATCATCAATTTTTTTTCTTTGTGTTCTTTGTGGTAGCCTGCGGCAAGCCGCTTGCGCGTCTACGTTTTTTAATATTAAGCACATCTTCAAGAGAAATTGGTATAAGACAACTCTCTAAAAATCGCTGCGGAATTTCTGGATACTCGCCCCAATGCAGATGAATGTATGAAGCATGAAGATTCTTGAGTAAACACCATCCCTCATATCCTGTTGACTCTTCAGAATCAAAGCGCCAAGTTTCAAATAATGGTTGAGCGGGAGTTGGTATTAAACAAGAGCGGTGAAATTCATGGCCATAAATTGTTGTACCTGCACTCACTAACAAACTATCTTGTAAGGCTAGGACGCGGCGATATCCTAAAGTTAGACCCTTGCTCATTATTACTTTAGTGGGTAACAATCCTGCCATCGGCCAAGATTTACCCTCAAAATCAACTATTTGCTCGCACAAATACATTAACCCACCACACTCGGCTATAGTAGGCATCCCCGCAAGTATGGCTGTTTTTACAGCTTCACGAACATAAGTATTTTCTGCCAAATGTTGGGCAAATACTTCTGGAAAACCACCACCGAAATACATTCCCTGTATACCTTCTGGTAGTTCGGCATCTTCCAGGGGGCTCCAGAAAATAAGTTCTGCACCAAGTTTTTGTAACAAGTCGAGATTGTCTTGATAGTAAAAATTAAAAGCGCGATCGCGAGCAATTGCGATTTTGATTCGAGTTTTGGAAGAAGACGCACAGATGGACAGACGCGGTGACGCAAAGAGAAAACTATTCCCCGTGTCTTTGTGTCTCCGTGTCCCCTTGTTCTCTTCATTCCCCGTGTTCTCTTGCCTAGTCCTTAGAAGAGGTAACAATTTTTCCCAGTCAAAGCAAGTATTACCCAAATGAGCAAGTCTATCAATTAATGCATTCAATTGAGGAAGTTCTGCTGTGGGTACTAAACCGAGATGGCGATCAGGAATAGAAATGTTATCTTCACGTCGCAGTACACCAAGAATAGGCAAATCTAAAGGTTCAAGAGAATCTTGGAGTAATTGCAAGTGGCGATCGCTCCCCACTCTATTTAAAATTACCCCAGCCATTTTAACTCTCGGATCGAAAGAACGATAGCCGTGAGCGATCGCTGCTACTGAACCAGACAAGCGGCTGCAATCAATCACCAATACTACAGGTAAATCTAACAGCCGTGCTACGTGTGCCGTACTAGCAAAAGAGGATGGGGAGATGGGGAGATAGGGAGATGGGGGGATAGAAGAATTTCTTTGTTCCGCTCTTCGGTTCACACCATCAAATAACCCCATTACCCCTTCTACGAGCGCATATTCACAGTTTTGTTTGTGGTATATAAAACAATGCTTTACGTATAATTCCGAAGTCAGTACCGGATCTAAATTTCGACAAGCACGTCCAGTAACGTGCTGATGAAACATCGGATCTATATAGTCTGGCCCAACTTTAAAAGATTGTACTCGTTTTGACTCTCGACATAAAGATGCCAACAGGGTGAGTGTGACTGTCGTCTTACCCACCCCGCTGCGTTCACCTGCAATAATTAAAGACATTGCTAAATGTTAATTACTAATTGCTAATAGTTATTTTTCCATTAGCCATTAGCCATTAAGCATTAGCTTTGAGCAAGTTTTAGAATTTGCGCTGTCACAGCAAGGCTTTCTTCAAACAAGACTTCATGCCCCCAGCGTTGTACCTGTTGACTGAGCAGAAATTCTGCTTTTTGTTCGGAGAGTGAAGTTACTTGTTGAAATAATCCAGAAGACTGAGCGCCGCCTTGAGTTTCCATACGCATACAACCACCTGTTTCCGAACAGATCAGCGTACCACAATTAGCCTGTGGATTAGTGGAACTCAAGCGTAGAGCAATCAAGTCACCAGAAATTTCACCTCCATCAGCAACGGGAACTCCTGCTAACTCTGTTTCTACTTGCTTTTGGTCTTTGGTAAGAAAGCTAACGCGCATGAGATCATAATCACCGCTTTCTCGCTGATAAGAAACCGGATGCCAATTTAAGCGACTTGCAAACCAACTTAAAAACAGCAAGGCTTGCGCGGGGTTGCCTTTTTCGTAGTCAATGTTGACTCTATCAATTTCTGTCAGGGCAGCACGGCGATGTGGTGGATCGTAAGCTTCAGCCGTTAACTCTTGCCACGCCGACAGCCGACGCCAGTTCAAGTCTGCCAAGGGTACACCATTTTCTACCAATGCTTGTAGACTGAGCAAATCTGTTTCTGGCTTATTGAAGTTACAGGAATCGACAATGACATTGTTGCAAACAGCCGCCAGTCGCTTAAATAAGTTGTTATTTGGATCGGGAGTTGCTTTCCACCAGAGAAATTTGGGCAAACCGCCAATTAACAGTGCTGGAACCATACCACCTATTCGTTCTAAAGCGGCAGCAGTACCAGTCAGAGTGATGTATTCACAGCAAACAAGAGTACTTGACGAACCCTTTTGAATAGGACAATAAGCGGAGACTTGCACCTTTACGCCTTCGTCTTCTCCAACTACTGGCAACAGAGCAATAATACGACACGGATTACGGAGGGCAATTTCATCTGCTATTCTCGGACTTTGTGTATCAAAGCTAGAGATTGCAGTACCTGCACCATTATCAGCCGTCTCCCCACTCTTGCGGCGTTTGGCAACTTCTTCCCGCAATAAACTTAGGGTTTCAGTAGAAGCAGTTCCAGTTTCTGCCAATCCATATTTTTTCTGCACTTCCCGTAGTGCCGTTTCTGTTTGCGGCCCAAGAATTCCATCAATTGGGCCATTGTAAAATCCCAAGGCAGCTAACAAATGTTGAGTTTCTTCGGGTTCGTAAACCACTAAGGTAAATGTTGCTGCCCGTGTAGCAGCAGGAAGTGTACCGTCCTCACCGGCGATACCATAGCTTTGCCAAATTTGACTGAGTTCCGCTTCAATGTCCGAAAGCGAGACATCTTTCGGAGCCTGAAGTGAAAAAATTGTAGAAGCTTGGGAAGTCATAGCAATTGAATTATGAATTATGAAGTTTGAATCATGAAGTTTGAAGGATGAAGGATGAAGTAATCAAAATGATATTAACCCTTCTGCCTACCTTCGGAAGCCACTTCGTGTCTACTGCCTTCTGCCTTCTAGAGTCTGCGCCAACGACGGCCATCTCGGTTAATTAACAATTCCGCTTCCACGGGTTCCCATGTGCCAGCTTCATAACTAGGAATTTTTGCTGGATCTGCGGGTGCATCCCAAACAGAAAGAATTGGTGTTACCACCTGCCAAGCGGCTTCTACTTCGTCTCCCCGTGTGAACAATGTCTGATCGCCCATCATACAATCCAAGAATAAGCGATCGTAGGCTTCGGTAGCAGCTTCGATGCCGAATGAACCATAACTAAAGTCCATATCAACAGAACGGGTGCGGAAATCAGCCCCAGGCATCTTGACTTCAAAACGCAAGGAAATTCCTTCGTTGGGCTGAATCCGCATTGTTAAAATGTTGGCATTCATCTGTTGTGCTGCGGATTGAAACATCCGGGAAGGAACTTCGCGGAAGTGGATGGAAATCTCACTGACTTTCTTCGGCATTCGCTTACCAGTACGCAGGTAGAAGGGAACTCCTTGCCAGCGCCAATTATCAACAAGAAACTTTACTGCCACGTAGGTAGCTGTTGTAGAGTTGGGGTTAACTCCTGGTTCTTGCCTATACCCTGGTACAGACTGTCCTTTCATCCATCCAGCACTATATTGACCGCGTACTGCACAAAGATCTAAATTTTGCACATCAGCTAAACGAGTAGCCTGTAGCACTTTAACCTTTTCCGTGCGGATGCTATCAGCATCCATTGAGTTAGGCGCTTCCATTGCTGTCAAGCAGAAAAGTTGCATCAGGTGGTTTTGCAACATATCTCGCAATGCACCGACAGTTTCGTAGTAGCCAGCCCGGTCTTCAACTCCCACGGTTTCAGCAACAGTAATCTGAACGTGGTCAACGAAACGACGATTCCATAACGGTTCAAAAATCGCATTCGCAAAGCGGAACACCAACAGATTCTGAACTGTATCTTTACCCAAGTAATGGTCGATACGATAGACTTGTTGTTCTTTACAATATTTTTGTACTACTAAGTTTAGGCTCTTGGCAGAAGCTAAGTCTCGACCAAAGGGTTTTTCGATGACTAGGCGATGCTTGTAGGGATCGTCTAGCATTCCTGCACCCCCTAGCTGTCTGATGGCTTCAGCAAAGAAGTTAGGGGCAACAGACAGGTAGAACATTCGGTTCCCCCGCGTTCCCCGTTTGTCATCTAACTCTTTTAACAAAGTCTTCAGTTTCTGATAGCTTTCGGGGTTATCGATATTACCAGAGCAGTAGAACAGACCTTGAGAAAAGTCTTGCCAGAGTTCCTCCGGGCCAACACCGCCATGAACCTCTTCCATACCTTTCCGCATCTGTTCACGGAAATATTCGTGACTCCAATCTCGACGAGCCACACCAACGATGGTGGTTTCTGGTGGAATGCGCCGTTCCCGTCGCAATTTATAAAGCGATGGCACAAGTTTACGCCAAGTGAGGTCTCCGGAAGCACCAAAGATAACTATGATCTGAGGTTCGGGCATTCCTTGCTGTTGCAGACCAACCCGCAAGGGATTTTCTAGCAGACTGACCATAACAATTTTGGATTTTGGATTTTGGATTTTGGATTTGAGGATTGGGTACTGGGGATCGGGGATTGGAGATTGGAGATTGGAGATTGGGATCAGGGATTGGGAGAGATTTCATTTACATTCCCCGTATTTCCTTGTTCCCGCGTCCCCTTGTCCTGTTCCCAGTCCCTAGTCACCAGCCCCCAGTCCTTATTTTCTACACTGGTGACAACTGCTTGACCTTGTTTTCTAAAGAATTCATCAAGGATTCAAAGGGCTTGACAAATTTGTCAATACCTTCGACTAGCAGTTCGTCCATCACCGCGTTGATGTCGATGTTAACGTCTGGATCTTTGAGGCTTTCGATTAAGTTGTAAGCCTCTTCTACATCTGTTTCCACCCGGTTTGCAACATCGCAGTGATCGGCACAAGCTTCAATTGTCGCTGGTGGCAAGGTGTTAACGGTTTCGGGGCCAACCAACTCATCGACGTACATCACGTCATTGTATTGGGGATCTTTAGTGCTGGTGCTTGCCCAGAGTAAGCGTTGCACTTTTGCTCCTTTTGCCGCTAAGGCTTGCCACCGATCGCTTTGTACAATCTTTTTATATTCTTGATAGGCAATCTTTGCGTTAGCGATCGCTACTTTTCCTCGAATTTTCCGTAGTTTTGCTTCTACATTGATATCATCAACGCCTTTAGCTAGCTTGGCGTCTATTTTGCCGTCGATGTTGCTGTCAATCCGGCTGAGGAAGAAACTAGCGACAGAAGCAATCTTACTTATGTCCTTACCTTCTGCTGCTCGCTTTTCTAAGCCACGAATATAAGCCCAAGCTGTATTGATGTAGCTTTGTACAGAGAACAGCAGTGTGATATTAACATTCATGCCCTCGGATATCACTTGCTCGACTGCTGGTAAACCAGATTCTGTGCCGGGAATTTTAATCATGACGTTTTCCCGACCAATTTCTTGGAAATAGCGACGCGCTTCGGCGATTGTCGCTTCTGTATCATGAGCAATTGTGGGTGGTACTTCTATGCTGACATAACCATCCAACCCATTTGAGGCTTCATAAACAGGGCGTAAAATATCACAGGCATCGCGGATATCTTTAAACACCAGCGACTCATATATTTTGTAGGTTGGTAATCCAGCCCGAACTCCGGCTTCGATATCGCGATCGTACATGGCATTATCAGCGATCGCTTTTTCAAAAATGGTTGGGTTCGAGGTAATCCCGCAAATACCTTTATTTTCAACCAAATCTTTCAATTCGCCAGACTGAATAATGTCACGGCTCAAATTATCCATCCAGATACTCTGACCGTAGTTTTTAATCTCTAATAAATGATTTGTTGTCATAACAAGCTTTTCACTCCTATTAATTAACTTTTCTATGGATATTGTTCAAAAGTTTGCTAATTACCAGTTGCTGATTTCAATCGATTCGTTGGTGAACTATATGGAAAATCACCCACGCTAGTCACTTACCCAGAAATTTCAATAGCACAGAAAAATGTGCTTCTGCCGCGAACAAAGGCAAGAAGGAGAAAAGCCATGCCTTAGAAAGACAGTGCGCCCCTAGAGGTTCCGAAGGGCAGTTTGTACCCTACGTAAAGCAGCGTCACAAGTGGCGTGGAAACCCCTGCTCTGCGCACTGCTATCATTAGCCATCAACAATTCTCAATGTTTAATGGCCGTTTTGAATAAAAGACTCTACTTTCGCTACATCTTCTTTGCTACCAATAATTAGAGGGGTGCGTTGATGCAATTTTTTTGGCACCACATCCAAGATGTTCTCATGTCCCGTAGTGGCGCGACCACCCGCTTGCTCAATCACAAACGCTAGGGGAGCAGTTTCATACAGTAACCGTAGTTTCCCTTCTGGTTTTTGAACTGTGCCTGGGTAGAGAAACACACCGCCTTGGATCAAAATTCTATGAATATCGCTAACCATTGCCCCGCTATATCGAGCTGTATAGCCCTCTGTACGATGCACATAACGGATGTACTCGCGAATCGACTCATCCCACTGCCAGAAATTCCCTTCGTTAACGCTGTAAACTGGCCCGTGGCTGGGAATTTGGATATTTTCTTCGGTGAGAATAAACTCTCCTAAACTAGGATCAAGAGTAAAAGAGTGAACTCCCTTTCCTATAGTATAGATCAGCATCGTACTTGGCCCATACAGGATGTATCCAGCAGCAATTTGCTTGCCTCCTGGTGCAAGTAAATCTTGTGCGGAACCGTCCGTGTCTTCTCCTTCCTGTTGACGAATCGAAAAAATGGAACCCAAACTGAGATTGATATCCGTATTGGATGAACCATCAATTGGGTCGTATAGCAGAGTGTAGCGACCAATGGGGCAATTTTCGGGAATGTAGTAAGGTTTTTCCATTTCCTCAGAAGCCAAGCGACATACTAACCCGCTTTGCTTGAACACTGCGATAAATACATCGTTGGCGTAGACATCCATCTTTTTGACGGATTCTCCCTGAACATTAGTCTCCCCAGTAAATCCAAGAACGCCTTCCATTAAGCCAGCACGACTGAGATGACGAGCAATGAGTTTGCCAGCCAGCGCGATCCGATTCATCAGCGCACTCAAGTCCTGTGCTTCAGCAGAAAAGCTCTGAAGTTGCTGCAGGACATGACGGGACAAAGTAGTACAATCACGATCTAAGCTACGGTCTGCTGTAGCGTCCATGAGCGATCGCTCTAATGATTCTGCCGCTTTAGTCATTATTTTTGTCCTCCCTAGCGATCGGCTTGTTGTGGGAATGATCCCGTTTATAGCAACTTGAGGTTGCTGCCTCTATCTTAGAAAGGTAATTTGACAATTGAAATCTGATTTTAGACAAACTAAAGAAATCAGCCTAGTATGGCTCTACACCAAATTAGTTGCTCATTTAAAATCCCCTTTTAAGAAAACTTACCTAGTTTTACTGGTAATATAGATTGTTTTGTTATGCACTGACCCTTGGTAATAATGACTAATAAGTCAAAATCAGCCCTTGTAGCTAAATGACAATATAACCACTGTGTAAGTAAATATTTTTCTTGTCAAATTTAGTACAAGTTAACTGGGCAATAATATTTTAATTTCACTGTTATTGATGAATCAATTTTTAAGTACTCAGACAGGATTAACTACACACATTGTTTTACTGTTCCCTGTTAAGAGTTCCCTATCTCCACGAATGAATTTAATTTTGCCCAACTACTTATCTGGTAAGCTTGTGCGATCGCTGCTAAAAAATTGTCTGTTCTAACTTTCCATGCTTTTTGCTATACATTGATGCACATATGCACAATGCACTCCCGACTTGTAATTTCTGGGGGTAATGCAGTAGCTCTTTAATATAGCTGGTGACAAAGCTTTTTATGGCAAAAGCCAACTAACCATGACTACAAAAAAATGTCATGACTAGTCGGCCATTATGCTAACAAGCTATTCAAGTATTGTCTTTTGAGTTATGCCTAGCCGCTTTTCGCGATTTTTGCTTGCGTAAATAGAAAACTATTTGCTAATATTGTTTTTCGTTGCTTTTAAGAGTATTGTTTTTTCGTCCAACTACCTCGTCGGTTGTTATCCTCTCGCGGTTTTGCTTTATTAACTTTGAGCTGACGACCCATCCATTCAGCACCATCTAGTTCTGTAATAGCTGCATCTTCTTGGGCGTCTTCACTCATCTCAACAAAAGCAAAGCCACGCATTCTACCTGTCTCACGGTCGGTAGGCAATACAATTCTTACAACTTCGCCATAATCAGCAAAAACTGCTTTTAAATCTGCTTCGGTAGCGCGGTAGGAGAGATTTCCAACGTAAATAGTCATCTGAATCACGTAAGTCTGAATTCAAGCGATTTGATCCAGCCGAAGAAAAAGTCCGCAGAGCATCAATATTGAATTGATTTCGTTTGGTCTAATTCACGGTGGCACAATTTAGTGGTAGGCAAGCAACCAAAAGGTTAGATGATCTACTACTCAATCAATGCTAAGGCTGAACTTTCGCATACGCTCATAATAATAACCGATCTTGACTTTTTTCAAAGTATGAGATTTTACAAACACTTTTAACTTCAAATCAGACTACCTTATATGTGTAGTCTGTTTAATAGCTAAAATAATTTTGTTTTATTTTTATTGATGCTTCTTATCTAAAATCTACCTATTTATGCAGATGCTATATTTTTAATTCTAAGCATAACTCTCATTAGTAGGGATGAAATTATTTTTTAGATGATCGCTCCAACACAGATAAGTGCATTTCTCTAAGTTAACTGAGATGAGGTGATTGTGCTTATAGTTTCCTTTTATGTATTAATAAATTGTCAGTACATTTATACGTCTAGCAGCGATAAGGGTTAGTGAGAAAAATATAAAAATCAGGTTTGCTGATTTTCAGCAAACCTGATTAAAGACAAAATTTAGAAAAACTGAATTTTATTCAATTGCAATTGACTGAGGACCACTAGCTTTGCCATTGTGTGCTTCAGACGAGGTTGCTGTATAGGTAGAATAACCCCTCTGTTGATCTAACCAACTTTTAACAGGATCATCAGCTAGGTTGAGTCTGAGCAAACCAGAGAAAAATCCGCCGACAAATGAGACTGGGTGTTGGGTTAATTGATTAAAGATGGGTGTAAGTTCAGCAAGGAACATAAATATTCTCCAAGCCTAAGGATGACAATTGCGATTTTTCTTAATCCTAACGTCTTGAGTGATTTTTGTCAGAAAGGCATAAGACCCCAGATCAGCAAAAAATTACTATATAGTAAAGTTTACTAAAATCTCAAATAACTATAAAAACATAAAATATATTCTTTAAGTTAAAAATGAAATAAAGATGAGATCCCCGACTTCTCAAAGAGTTCGGGGATCTCTATGTTTATATAAAATTAATTTTTATTATTTTAAATTCTTTAGTTTTTCTATAGATCTTATCTAGAATTGTCCTTTAAAAAGTGGTGATATAAATAACTATTTATATCACCACTTTAATTATATATACTTTACAGCTTAGTTTCCGAAGGCATCATACACTTATCAGAATCGCATCCTGCTGGCCCAACTTCTGTTAATTCACCTGAGTCATATTTACTCAATGCAGTATGAAAATCATTAGTTCTACGACGCATTTCCACTTCTTGCATGAGTTGCTCATAGTATTCTTTTGTAATTGGCTCAAAAGGCAAACGTGGGAAAGTTTGATGATCGTCAAACCTTGCTAGTAGAGCTGCACTTATGTAGCCTTCGTCATCACGAATAGCTTCGTATATACGACTTCCCAAAGCTTCAATTTCGTTCTCTCGCACTTCTATAGTGGCGGAGGTGTTATGTCGGACATAAAATTTCTGTACCTGCATATAGAAATCCATCTGAGCTAAAGCACTAAATTGACTAATATCTATTTCGTCAGCACCAGGTAGATCAGCCCAAGGTACAGCAACAGGAATTTCCACCAACCATTCACTAACTCGTGGATCAAAGGGATCGTTTAATAAATTTCCCTGTTCATCTTTATCTGATTGAGAGGGAATGACATTATAGCCATATTCAATACAAGCTAAGGCTACCGGATCATTTTTGCGGAAGGTAATCCGACGAATAAATCTTTGGGCTTTGGGTGGATGCCACCCTGGGCTTGCCCCGGTTAACAAAGATTTGGTGCCACTAGGTTGAACTGTAGTGCAGCGATTCGGACGTTTGATACTGTGGCGATCGCAGTAATCCCAAACCACTTGATGCACAGTATCTTTCCACATACTCAGATATTCCTGCTCTTTGCGCTTAAATGCCAATCCTTGAACAGTGTCAGTCCTTCCTTCTGCCCACCAGCGCAACCAATCAACTCCAAAAGCATGTACAAAGAAATCAAACAAACCTGTGAAAGAAACACCGACAATTGGATCTAATTCACGGCTGTATTGATAGCGAGGCTCATTAAATTTGTGATGCAAAAGTGCTGCTACAGATAGCGCACCTGCTGTAAAAGCTTCTTTTTGTTCTTTGTAGTTATTTGGGTCAATTTGATTAAGGTGGATTTCTGATAAATTACAGTGGAAGTTACTACCAATAATTTCCAATTTGTTATCCTAGAGGCTCTTTATCCTCTAGCTCTAGCACTTCCTAATTCGTGCTAGCTCCGAGTACATTTTCTACCATCATTTGGTAGCTCGACACTCGTGGAGGTTTATATTCTTGAGAGTTAAAGATTACACAAATTATTTAAATCTTTAATCTTCTAAGGTTCACCCTCTACTCTGTACGGTGCTGCAAGCTTTTTAATTCTCGCAGTTACCTCGGTATTAGCATCTCAGCCTTCACCGATTTTGCCGAGTTTTTTACGTGAGGCAAAATATAATTAATTACCACACGGGTTTAATCCGTACCTACCCAAACGATGTTCTAATTCATTAGCATCTATATCTGGGTGGCGTTCTTGTATCCACTGCTTGGCGTTTCCTTGTTCATAAGCTTGCAAGAAATCTTTTTTTAATTCTGGCGTTGACAATAAATCAGTATTTGCCCTAGCTACAGTTTCACCAGCCCACTGAATAGCGCCTTCGCCACTGTAATATTGTTTACGAACAGCATCAATACATTCTTCTAATGTCGGTTTACGGTGAAAAACTCTGGTATGATTTGCCATTCTGAGAGCATCACGCTCAGGATCGATTCGCCAGTTGCCGTTTTCATCTTGCTGCCAAAGGTTAGCTTTTGCGTCGGCAAATAAATTATCTTCACTCAAGCCTTGACGCATACCAGCTGAACGTCTAATGTTACCAGCAACAATTGTGACAGCTGCTTCATCAATGAGCAGGCAGCATTCAACGGAATTTAATTGTCGTCCTACCGCTTGATCGAGGATGGCAGCACAGCGCTGATATAGCCCTGGCAATTTCACGGGATTAGCAACACCTCCAAAGCCTTTGAGAGGTTCACCTGCTTGACGCACATCACTAATATTGACTGTGACTTGAATTTCTGTGGCAAGTTTTTCGTCAGTTGAAAGTTCCAGTAGGCTTTGATATGATCGCACCCAACCTTGGCGGCTGTCTCCAACATATATAGTGACGCGATCGCTGCCCTCGATTTTGACTTCTGTCAATTCACGGCGTTCTGGGCGTGGAGTCGTACCAATTTCTCCCTTTACATATACATTCAAGCGATTGCGAATTGGTGGCAGTTGGTTAATATATCGTGGTTCTAGAATAGCTCCAGTTCCGCACCCCATCATTGCCAAATCCATCATCAACCCGAAAGCACTCCAATCTTCTAGGTTGGTAGAGGTGCAATTGTATGCTCCAGAAAAATTCTGTGGTTTAGCTATCCAATCTGTACCACCAACCCATAACCATCTGCCGCTGGGCAGTGCTTTTAAGTTACGTTGCATCCGCTCTAAGATATCAACCTCTTGGGGAAGCAGTTTGCCTAAGCTGATTAAACCTCGTAAAGTGCGATCGCATACCCGATCCCATGTCTCTCGTAGCCCTGCCTCTCTACGACTGTAAGTTCTAAAAAACACAGGATTCGCTGCTGGGGCTGTTTCTGGGAAATTTGCCAACAAGCGTTTTCGTTCAAGCTCTTGAACCATAAATCAAGCCTTCTGTTTGGTTAGATTATGACTATACGGCAACTAAGTGTAGGGGTCAAAGCTTGAAAAAACCATTAATTTGCGGTAAGTTTGACACCATAAAGCTCTGTTAGTCTACCAAAACTCACTTCATCTTGCTTTTGTAAAGTAGGCTTATTTTAATCGCAAGTCGAACTTATGAGCCTCATTCCTTGAGCTAATTTTTATGTTTAGTATCTACCTTGTCTGGAGCAAATTACAGGGAGTAGTTAAGTATACATTTTTACTTATATTTCTTTTTTCACTTAGATAAGATGATGCTCTAACTAATCCAATTTTATATCAAATTTACTGATGATTTTAGCTATTGTATTGTCATACAAATGACTTTTTATGTGCTTGATCAGATTTTTGATACACTACATAGTATTTTCACTATTATAGATTTTATTAAGCTATGATTTTTCAGCGCTCAATCTTCAATTCCAGTATCTAAATATTGAAAATAAAGTTTGTAGATAAATATACTTTTTTCAATCAACTGTAAATAAGTTATATATTGATATGATAGCTTAAATTGAATACTTGCAAAGTAAAGTATTGTATTGCCCATTATTTAAATTTAATTTGACTGATGTCTTCTAGTAGTCAATACATTTTATATTTTTAAATAATTGATTGACTTGAAATATAAAATTTAAATTTTTATATAGGACTCAGATTGGATTTTTGAAAAACACGTAGGGTGTTTTGTCGCGAAGCATAACGCACCTTTTCAAGGGTTAGGTGCGAGACTAAAGTCATAACACACTTAATTTTTTCAGTAATCAAACCGGATTCCTATATACAAACATAGTGGCTGAAAATAATTTAACTTTTGTAAACTTCTGAATTGAAATCATCAATTATTGAGTTTAATAAATGATTGTATAAAATCTTTAGTTAATATAAAATATTTTCTCCTGAAAACGTAATATTTTTTTGAAAAATCAGAGATATCTCGGTTGTCTGTAAAATTGATTTCTGATAAAAATGACAGTTATGTCACTGAAATTTCTAAAGTAGAGGTAAAAATATTATTTTTATTTCATGACTTTGTTAGGAAATAAAAACAGATGTAATTTCTACAGCCATAGATTGTGATAATTTTTAACTTGAGTCATATACTGTTAAAAATATAGACATTGAGTTATATCAATGACTAAATGTTTTTGATTAGTTATGACGTGAAATTTGAATGCGATCGCTAACTCAGTGTGATATAGATCAATATTTCACACTCAGTTTAGTGAGACAATGAAATTGTGAGGAAAAGAACGGAAGCATGTTAATTAAATAAGGGGGAAATATGAAAACCAAGCTTCTAACAGCTCTCACTTTAGTGACTCCCCTGTTCTTTACCAGCGTAGTAAACGCTGCAAATCCGCAGCAAGTACAAAAGCTTTTATCAACTGGGGAATGTATCCAGTGCGATTTATCAGGAGCTGATCTCAGTGGAGCGCATTTGATTGGTGCTGATTTGAGAGGTGCCAATCTTCAAGGAGCAAACTTGGAAGAAGCAAATATTGAGGGTGCCGATTTTACCGGTGCAAATCTTCAAGGAGCTAATCTCAAGTCAGCTTTTGCAACTAATGTGAATTTCAAAAAGGCTAATCTCAATGGTGTCAATTTTACTAACGCCATGATTTCTGACTCTAATGTTTATGGCGCATCGATGAAAAACCTTACTATCACTAATGCCGACATCTACAATACAGGAATTGGTATTGGTGGTGACAATGCAGAAATTCCTGATTGGGATCAACAGATAGAGACATATAAACAAGAATAAATTTGGTTGCTTTTGTAGATAAACGACTAAATTATTAGTTAAGTTCTTCAGCAACATTAATGATTCTTGCTTAATCTATTCATATCATTTGTCACTTGCGCTAATTAGTAAACTCTCCCTTGAAAATGCCATTAGAGGCATCTTCAGGGGCAAGACTTAAAACTTTTTCTTCGCTTCAAGCTCTATTTTGCCACTAAAGCTCCATTGCTCCTCTTAGTAGAATAACTACTCTGTTTTTTGACAGACTCAATTCATATTATTTGCACTTCTTAACAAGATCAGCATACCATAAAATGGCTTTAAAGTCTAGATTGATTGAATACATAAAAACTTTTATTAAATATTTATATCAATAACATTTCCTCAATTGAGAATAGCAGCTTAAGATTGCCTAAATATCCGCTAGGATCGGCATCTAAACTTGTATAAACTAAGAGGTGATCTAAATTTTTTGCATGATTTGTACTGATTTGAGTACGATGGTATGCAACCCACAGTACATGGGACAACAATAGACATAGGATTTTGGTTCGACAATAAAACGAACTAAAAGTACTAGCTTAAGTTTACCAACTGTGTTATAGCTAATACCTTACTACTGATCTAATCAACTGTAGTTGATGAAGTAGTGGTTAAGGAGCAATTATGGTTATAGGCAACTAGAGCCTCTTTGTGCCAAAAAATCTGTGGTAGTGATGTCCCTGTACATCTCCTACTAACAGCCTTTTGGTTGTAATTAGTCCGGATAAGAGTAATTCAACTGTCAAAATTATGGGAGCGGAAATGCAAGAACCGGAAGTAGTGGAAACCAAATCTCCAGAGGCAATGATGGCAGAAATCAACAATCAAACGGGAACCATAACAAAAATCCAACCCGGCGCGCAGACTCAAGAACAATGGCTAAAATATGGGGAAATAGCCTCTAGTTTTTTAGCGACACTGCCTGAATATCTGGGAACCTTCTTTAATAAGTACAAACAACCACTGGTTACCTTTGGTTTAATCGTGACAGCAATTGTTGCTGTGAAAGTTGTCTTGGCGATTTTAGATGCTTTGAATGATATTCCCTTAGTTGCACCGACTTTTGAATTGATTGGTATTGGTTACTCTGCGTGGTTTGTTTACCGCTATTTACTCAAAGCCTCAACTAGGCAAGAGTTAACCAGTGAACTTGCTACTTTGAAATCACAAGTTGTTGGTAAAGACGCTTAAACTCTGAGTAGTTCAGTGCAGATGGCGATTTCTAACGCTGGTGCGCTATGAATTACTGCTGGATATCGCCTCCTCTACAGGTGGTCAAGAAGAATTTTAGTAACTCTTGACCACTTTAATGTAATTTGTATTTTGCAGTTATCTTTTGATTTGTTCAGGCAATTGTACAATTGTTTGGGATGGAACCCTGTCTAATCTTCCTATTAGTACCAAAGCTTGATGAATCATTGCCGCTACCTCAGCACGGGTAGCTTCTTTATTAGGAGCAAAAACTTTCGGATTGGGATAGTTAATTACAAGACCATTTTCTGTAGCTGCTGCTACCTGATTACGCGCATATCCTGGAATCTCTTTAGCATCCTGGTAAATATTTAAAACTTTAGTTGCTGAAGTGGGAGTATTTAAATTCAACCCACTAGCAAGGGCTACTAATACTTGTACTCGTGGTATATTTTGTTGTGCTTTGAAGGTATTGTCAGGGTAACCTTTTAAGAACCCAGTGCTAATAGCTAAGTCAATTGCTGAATTAGCCCAAAACTGATTTGGTATATCTTGAAAAGATATTTTATTTTTGGTTTTTCCTAGCTCATTTTCAAAAGCCTGTTGGAGTATGGCGGCAAATTCTGCACGGGTGACAGGCTGATTTGGTCGAAACGAATTATCTTGATAGCCTTTAATAATATTGCGAGAGGAAAGGGCGTTGATATAACTACGCGCCCAGAAGTTGTTAGGTATATCGGTGAATGCGATCGGCGGAGGAATAGTGGATTTTTTTTCAGTGGGAATAACCAGTGGAAATTGTTTGATGGGGTTGGAGGAGGGTAGTAAAGATCTTTGTCCCTTAGGTAACTCAGACGGTGCGACTCTGGGAAGAGGCATCACCGCAGGCGGGGTGTTTTGAGAAGGAGCAGGAGTTGCAGGTAGAGTAGAAGCTGGCAAGGGTATGCTGGGTAAGTTCCACTCAAAGTGATTGCGGAAAAACGACCAAAAAAGAACTGCCCCAATACTGGCAAAGGCAAATAAAATGCCAATAAATTCATCGAAGCCAAGGACATTTGTTTCAGATGACTTGGGATCGGGAGGCATATTTGTCATTGTAATTACCCTAATAACAGTACAATGTGCATCTAACTAATTAAGCCATAATTAGGGACTGTTAGTGGTTAATGGTAGTGGTTAACAGAGAAAACTAATGACCAATGACTAATGACTATCAACCCACCACCAGCTAGTCCTTTCATAATACCCGTAGTAGACTTGGAATACTGTCTACGGCTTCTAAAGTACGAATTTCTGCTAGAGCTTGCCGAAAATCTCCTTCTCTCACATCGTGGGTAACAACAACAATCTCTGCTAGTTTTCCCTGAAAGCCTGTTTGCACAACCGATTCTAAACTCACACCATAATTACCAAAGCAAGTACCCAATTTACCAATTACTCCGGGTTGGTCTTTCGTTAGAAAACGGGCGTAGAATCTGGTAACTAGTTCTTCGATGGGAGCAATTTGGCAGTAGTCTTGATGCCTACAGGTTAGCAATGGATTTGGTGTTGTCGTGCTAGCTTTCAGTGTTGCTGCTAAATTTAAAATATCCGAGGCTACAGCGCTAGCAGTTGCCCCAGCACCAGCACCTGGGCCGAAAAACATTACCTGTCCAATTGGTTCACCTTCAACCAAAATGGCGTTATAAACGCCGTTAATGCTGGATAGGGGGTGAGCTTTAGGAACTAAAGTTGGATGGACTCGGATAGAAATTGCCGGGGGAGTAACTTTGTTGGCAATAGCTAAGAGTTTGATGACAAATCCTAATTTTTCGGCATAGGCAATATCTGTCTTGCTCACTTGCCGAATACCCTCACAATAAATATCTTGCAGTTTAATGCGTCCATCAAAGGCTAATGAAGCGAGAATAGCAATTTTATCGGCGGCGTCCAAGCCATCAACATCAGCAGTTGGATCGGCTTCTGCGTAACCCAATTGCTGGGCATCGGTTAGGACATCGCCGAAATCGCTGCCTTCTGTTTGCATCCGTGTGAGGATATAGTTAGTTGTACCGTTAACTATACCAGTGACAGTGTGGATGCTGTTAACACTTAAAGACTGCTTGAGGGGTTGAATTACAGGTATACCACCACCGACAGCAGCTTCTAGCATGACGTATACACCAGCTTGATTGGCAGCAGTAAAAATTTCCGCTCCGAAGCGAGAAATTACCGCTTTATTAGCGGTAACAATGTGCTTGCCATTTTCAATTGCTTTGAGAATGAGCGATCGCGCTGGTTCGAGTCCACCGATAACTTCAACAACAATGTCTACTTGCGGATCGTTGACAATTGCTTCTAAATCTGTCGTAATCACTGATTCTGGCAATTTTACTGCACGCTCTTTATCGAGCGATCGCACTCCCACCCGATATATTTCCATATCCTGCAATAAAGGGTGACGTCCGGCACTATTTTGTAGAAGCTGCACCGTACCTGTGCCTACTGTACCTAATCCTAGTATTCCCAGCTTTACACCCACAAATTTTAACCCAATTCCACCAACAACAATTGTAGGGTGGGCATTGCCCACCCTACTAGTGTTATTTGCCATTTATCTTTTGTCATTTAATGACTAATGACCAAATGACCAATGACTAATAACCAAATTTAGTATGTTTCTACGTGCCAGCGACCAGCTTTTTTCAGTTCTTTTTGGTAATCACTCCAAGTTACACCTTCTTTAGCTGCTGCCGCTGTTAAAGCCGCATCAATACCATCTTCCATACCCCGCAAACCGCAGATATATGTGTGTGTTTTTTCATTTTTAATCAAATTCCACAACTCATCTGCGTGTTCTGCTACGCGGTCTTGAATGTACATCCTACCGCCTTGGGCATTTTTCTGCTCGCGGCTAATGGCACAAGTCAGACGGAAGTTGTCAGGATACTTCGCTTGGATTTCTTCCAATTCTTCCTTATAGAGGATGTTCGGAGTTGTAGGAACACCAAATATTAACCAAGAAAAGCCTTTAAACTGATATTCTGGGTTAGCAGCTCTTTCGTTATCCTTGAACATCCGCCACAGGTAAGCACGCATTGGAGCAATACCCGTTCCTGTTGCCATCATAATGACGTTAGCATCTTCGTCGGCAGGTAATAACATTTCTTTACCCACCGGGCCTGTGATTTTTACATCATCCCCAGGCTTGAGGTTACATAGGTAAGTTGAGCATACACCGTATACTGTTTCGCCAGTTTCTGGGTGCTTGTACTCCAATTGACGGACACACAGTGATACAGTTTTGTCATCTACATCATCGCCGTGGCGTGTGGAGGCGATCGAGTACAGTCTCAGCTTTTCTGGTTTGCCGTTTTTGTCCACTCCCGGCGGGATAATGCCAATACTTTGACCCTCTATATAGCGTAAATCGCCACCAGTAAGGTCGAATTTGATATGCTGAACAATACCAATTCCGCCATCTTTCACTAATGCTTCATTAGATATGCATTTACCAATGAACGGAGCATTGGGGCGGTAAAGGTTTACAGGAACGTCAGCGTGTTTGGCTTTCGCTTGAGTCATGGTGTTGCCTTTCGTATCCTTCTTCTTGGACTGTGGCTGGGCTGTTGATTCGGCAAGGCCTTTCTCTTCACTGCCAGCATTCACAGGTGTGGCTTTACCATTTCCTTCTCGATCAGCAGATTCAGCAGATGTGGCTTGGCTCATCGCTTCAGTGTTAGCAACTTCGGATGAAGCTTTACCATTGACTTGTTGTAAAACCCCGACCGATTGTATGCTAACAATTCTGCCGCCCAGGCGAGTGATGCGTCGCATTTCCTGATTCATGCGGTTGTAAGGCACTTTGATGAACACACTGCCACTCTTACGAATTTGGTAGTTTGTTTGATCAGTTTCTTCGCTCTGACGCAGACCTACCACTTCGTACACGAAGATTCGGCTACCTGATTCTGTATTGGCAGCTCCTTCAACAGCACCTTGATAGTACATTAGTTCTACCACTCCGATATTTACTTAACCGTTTCTCTAAAACTATTTCCACCATCTGTCAGACTTAGTTTACCGGAATTCCGGACAGAAATAGCTGACGCTTGGGGAAGTGGCATCACAAGCCAATGCTTTTAAGTACACTCGCCAAAGACATCAAGGCATGGGAAAAGTCACACCTGTTCACCTTCTAAGGTAAAGGATAAGTTCTTTGGAGAATGTTAATAATGAATCAATTTAATTTCTTTTTCGTGATATGGTATCTCCACAAGAGAGATTAATTAAATATTACCTAAGGCATATATGCTCTCAGGTGCAAGAGTCTAGATTGTCAAATTCGGAAGAGTACTTCCGATTTGTGTTAATTCTGCTCTTTAAACTCCCAACTTTAGCTTAGAAGTTTTCCTCCTCAAGGAAAAACATCTAATAGGAAGATTTTGACTAGGCTATTTATAACCACACTGAACACCTTGGTCACGAGAATCCACACAACCAGGGTTGAGTTTAGCTATAAATATTCTAAGAGAGAAGTTATGTTAAGCAACTATAATAAGTTTTACTTGATGTGAAACATCTGTCAACCTCTATGTCAGTACACTATCGGCGTACTGAAAATGGTCATAAATTCAGGATATTTAAGTG
>NZ_JAYKTT020000025.1:0-2898 GCF_038404745.2 Chlorogloeopsis sp. ULAP02
ATTTTTTGAGTAACCCTATCAGACATACCTTGTCTTAGTGGTCTTAGTGGAAGAACAGTACTGTATGGGAATGTCATTCTGGGGAATGGAGGATACTGTGGTTATGCGAGAGTATGGTGGGAGTAGGCGCAACCATACTATACCCATCGACAGTACTCTTGTACTAAGGATATTTGCACTATGTAGGAGGCTAGCTTGGGGCTAGTGTGGGATAGTTGGAGATGACATTTTCTCAGTATAGGTTTAAGGTATAGATGAATTCTTTTTATTACTGATAATTTTTCCTTTATCGGTAAGGACATCGTACTTTGTAACTCAATCTTTTAATTAATGGTTTGGAGTTTGGATAATTTGGATGGGTGAGAAAGAATTTGCGGTGATCCCGCAGATTAAAAGGAGTGTAAACACACTTACGGGTAAGATGTTTGAGTACTTGGCATCTAGCCCAATTGAGATGGGGTTAGTGGAGACGGTGGTACATACCCTCAAGGCATTTTGGTTGCCCCTAGCGATGCATTCAGTTGGGGTGAGAGGTGAAGAGTTAAGAAAAGTTGCTATCTGGGCAATTGGGGTATTGGAGAGTCAGATATTATTGATTAAGCGCACTTGTGGCTTAGAGGAGATATCGCAGTTGGTACTAGTTACCCCAATAGTCGGTCAATCTTTTGCTGGGGTTGTACCTCCTACTTCCACACAGACACAACAGCAACCAAATGATAGTATTAATGCTTCTTCTTCTGTTATTGCACCTACCCAAGAAGATGAGTTAGGTGAAGATAACTTTTTCGATGTGGATGAGGATGACCCGATAGCTAAAGCAGAGATAGTAGCGGATGCTGGATTTTACGTTGATTGAAAAAATTAAACCCCACTTGGGAGTGGAGTTCGTATGAGGAGAGATTATTCTTTTGGCGGCGTCACCTCAATAATGTGGAAGCGAATTGTCCCCTCGTCTGAATACCAACTGATGGTAGTTTTCTGACTTCCAGAGATAGGACTACTAGTAATTTCAAATGCACCTTCTGGTTGATGAATGCCGTTAGAGACTGCGCCAGGGATAACTTGTCGAAAAGCTGGACTGTCGGGACAACAACCCTCAAGTATATTGTAACGAATACGCCACTCGATTGAGTTGAGAACGGATGCGACCAAGTTATCAGTTGCGCCATCAAAGAATATTGCCATAGGGATTTCTCCTACGATTAAGTTGTTATCACAGGAGTTATGCGAGAGCAACTGTATAAACATAGACAGTAAGAGATTATTAGTTTGAGTAGTGCTGCTGGTTAGTTTCTACAAATTACAATGTTTAGCGATCGCGTGTTGGATTTTGTTGATAAATTCGTCATGCTTTATTTATTCAGAGGGCGGTAAGCTAACGAGGATTGTGTTTGGCTGTACGTTTTAACATGAGGATTTCTCCTATCAATAAGAAAGTTCGTGTTCCGCTGTCTTCGACTGTTATAGATGTAGAGAGAATTGAGTTATAAAAATAAAAATCCTCTAATTAGAGGGCTTGGTAGCAAGAATTATTTGTACAGCTTCCCAATTTGTTTTTTAATATTAGATGATTTGAAATAGATGCGAAACGAGCCATCAGAGTAGTATTTGATATCGCGTTCGCCGAAAGAGATATCATCTTGACTCAGCCAAGTTTTTATAAAGTCTTGGTTTTCTGCTACAAATATAGCAGGGAAATAGACTCTACCAGTTTTTGCACCTGTTACTTGATGGATAAGAATTTGGGCCTGTGGTAGTGTAAGTACGACAGCCATAGTGTGAATTATTCCGTGGATTTTTCACCCCCTTCTTCGCGTTATGCGGCTGTAAAGGTAGTGTGGGTGAAAGAAAAATCCCTTTAAGAAAGAGGGACTTCTTGATTAATACAAATTACCTTTTTCATCAAACATGAAGTTTGAATTTACCTTTGTTGCTATTGTTATATTAATTAGCTTTGTATTTTTTACTTGCTGATTTGTCGTCTAACAAACTCGCTATATCTTGTGAGCTAATTTTGAGCTTATTTCTAGGGCAGTTTGGATATTTTAGTTTAATTAATTCTGGAGGACTAATTTCAATTACGCGTCTAGATAGCTCTTGAATTATTTGATTAGTTGTACATTCTCTTAATTTAACTAGCCCATCTGCAACGCTCTCTTTTTTCGTGTTATCCCATACAATAATTATTTTTCCATCAAGTGCTTTGATAACATTTTCCACTGTTTTAATTTTAGATTTTTCAGGCATTTCAAACAATTTGCCTATGGCAGAATGATATCTTGAGGCTGGACTGTTTTCTTCTCCAAGAACTTTTATATATTCTTTGGCTAATTTATACAGTGTCCATCCTAAATTCTCTAGGCGAGTTTCCAGTAATTCTTTCCAATTAGTATTATTAATTTCGTGCCACATGATAACTTATTCTTCGCTTGCTTCATGTAATTGAAGTAGCTGCTATTGTGGTGATTTATCCTAATGTAAACTTTTAATTTAATTAGTGGTTATTGAAATTTTTGTGAACCAACCTGCTCTGATGTACGTATAGGTTAAATTGGTTGTTACCACACTCATTTATAAAAAATAACAAATATGGCTAAAACTAGTGATAAATCTCAACCTAAGAAGATAGTTTTAACTTTGGATATGGGTGGTAGCAAGACTAAGGCGATCGCTCAGGAGTATCCAGAAGGAAAGCCGCAAGTTTTGCTGATGGATTCGGAAATGGCTGATGTAAGCAAAGCTTCAGTTGAGAGTATAGATGCAGAAGGGTTGCCCGAAAGCCGCGTTTGGGTAGGTGTGGGGGGAGAGTATTATGTGCTGGGAGAACTTGCCCGTCGTCGGTTTAAAGGTATATCTCAACTAAGAGAACTAAAGTATGAACTGGCTATACCCAAAGTA
>NZ_JAYKTT020000026.1:0-2514 GCF_038404745.2 Chlorogloeopsis sp. ULAP02
AAAATGTCTGTATAAATCCCACACAGGGTGGTTATATGGAAGTATTCCGTATAATGTCTGTATTAGACGTGTTATACGGAAAGTGTCTGTATAAATACCCCATACAGGGTGGTTATATGGAAGTATTCCGTATAATCAATAGTTCGACCGCTTCGTTTCAGTCGTTTGGGGGTAATTTTGAGTTGATCAGTGAGTCGATAGTGTAATCTCGGTAAGGCGATCGTAAGAGTTGATTTCAGCAGATGCAAATTGAGATCATTGAAACATCAAGACTAAGAGGTGAAAGGGTTTGTGAATCTCACTGGAACCTGTGGTTTGAAATGGGTCGTGATTCGAGAGTTATGGCAACCTTGGGAGGAATTTGGAATCCAGGAAAAGCTGTAGAAAAATTGTACTGGAATTGCGAACAGTGGGTGCAGTACGGTCATGGGCTGTGGATGTTGTTTGATAAAGCAACGGGTTCCTTTACTGGACGTGCTGGAATCCGCAAGGTGGTAGTAAACGCGAATGAAGAAGTTGAACTAGGATATGCGTTGATGCCTGAGTATTGGGGAAAAGGGTTAGCGGTAGAGATCGGGCAAAAAGCCTTATCGGTAGCATTTGAGCAGTTTCATTATTCAAACGTTGTCTGCTTTACGTTGACTGATAACAAGCAATCAGAGAGGGTGATGCAAAAATTAGGATTTACCTACGAGAGCAACATTATTCATCACAATGAGCCGCATGTTTTGTACCGATATCAAAACCCTGCCACATAAAGCGGTCGAACAATCCCGTTGCACACCGACCGTATCGAGATTGTTGGTTGAGTGTGAGAGGTTATCTGCGGCGGGTGAACGGGGTCGTTAACTCAAATACTTGGTTGGGCTGTGCATTCACCTTATCTGTTAGTAACCAAAATCAAGTTAATGCGAGGTTATTTATGAGGCAGTACGTTAGGCTTGCCACTCAGACCCAGAGCCAAACTTGATTGCGATACTATAGAGTCAATCTGTAGCGCAATTTTTTCCTATGACTACCTTACCAGAAATTGAAGCAGCTATTAGACAGTTGCCCGAAGACGATGTTCGTCAACTCTCAGTTTGGTTGCAAGAGTATTTGGATGAGATGTGGGATCGGCAAATTGGAGACGATTTAGCATCAGCTAAACTAGACAAGCTAATTGCCAAAGCAGAGGCAGATATTGCAGCTAACAGAGTCAGAGATCTCGATGAAGTCCTTCGCAACACCTGACTTTTGGGAAGCATATGCTTTAAAAAGGTAGGCAAGAATCTGTGGTCTGCGCGTGTTAGTAGTGATTATCGAGCATTGGCTTTGAAAAAGGGTGAAGATTATTATTGGTTCTGGATTGGTGCGCATGACAAATATGAAGCTCTGCTGAATTAGATAAACGTCCAAATTCCACCCGAAAGGTGAACCTATGTCAAGAGCAACTTTCTCCTGCTGATGCCGAAGTCATCTTAGGGCGTTTACCTGAGCGAATTCGACAAGCTCTGATTGCTCGTGCTACTGAAATTGAGTATCCAGTCGAAGCGGTAATTGAAATGGTGTTCACGTAGTGTCTCTGAAAGAGAATCGCTAGTTTCCTTGATACAGAGGCATTAGGTTTTGCAGATTGCAAACCAGGAAGAGGGCAATAACATAAAACGCTAAGATTACAAGAAATAGCTCATCAATAGGCAAAACTTTATGTTTCAAGCAACCGAACACTGTCATATTGTCAGAAATAGTGAGATTCTGAGTGGTGAACCAATTATCAAAGGAACAAGGACTCCGGTTCGAGCGATTGTAGAAATGTGGCGACTTGGGGTTTCACCAGAGGAAATTCCTCATCGCCTGCCACACTTGACTTTGTCGCAAGTATTCGATGCTTTAAGTTATTACTTAGATCACCAAGCAGAAATCAATGATTATATTGACCGTAATCGCATTCCTAATGAGCTAATCGATCCACGAGTTCGGTAAGCATGATTGATATCTTTATTCACGTTTATTTGGATGAAGATGTTGATGTGCTTGTAGCCAGTCTGCTGCGCTCTCGTGGCTTTGAGGCAACTACCGCACAGCAAGCAGAACAGCTTGGCAAAACCGATGCAGAACAATTGGAATATGCTACGAGTCAAAGAGCAGCAATTCTTACACACAATCGGACAGATTTTGAGAATCTTGCACGGGAATATTTCGAGCAAGAGAGGATGCACTATGGGATCATCATTGCTGTGAGAAATCCATATCAGGAGGTTGTCCGTAGGCTACTTGCAATTCTAAACAGCACAACCGCAGACGAGATGGAAAATCAGATCCTCTACATCTGAGGCTGATGCAGATAATGCTTTTCTCTGGAGTGCCACTTCGCGATCGCGTTTAACAGCAAATATTCTGTACATTATCAAAGTCTATTTGTCAAGTATTTTTAAGAAATTAATATTCTTCAGAAAAGCCAAGACTTAATCCTGAAATAAACTTTGTAGTTTGCAGATACGCCCCAGGGTTAGGAGAAAATTATGGCATCAG
>NZ_JAYKTT020000027.1:0-38985 GCF_038404745.2 Chlorogloeopsis sp. ULAP02
TATCGTATTCTGCTTGGAAAATTTCTGGTTGCTTTCCTGGTGGAAAAACCAAAAGCGATCGCTCATCTGGATCGATTAGCCAACCCATATGACAGCCATTTTTTAGACAATGTAAAATATTGCCAGTAACTTTTGTTGGACTTTGTTCTGGCGATAATATTTCAATTGTCCAATCAGGAGCGGCTTGAAAAACGTTCGCTATATCTCCATTCTCATCTACAGGAATTTGATCTCAAGCAAAAACTGCTATATCTGGTACAGTCGAGCGCTCTGAAAAAGTACACCGTAATTCTGGAAAAGTAAGAGCTGTTTTCTTTGGCTTCACTACAGAATTAATGGTACTAACGAGTTCGCCCTGAATAATATTATGCTTTCCTTGAGGCATTAGTTTTTTAATTACTTGTCCGTTGATGTATTCACTGGCTGGTTTCGTTTCTGGTAGCTTGAGAAAATCTTCTAAAGTTAGGGTTGTTGTTGGTAACTGTACCATATTATGTTTGCCTACCTAATTTTTTTAAGGCTATGAAACTATTGTCATTTATCCTAAATAAGCTTTTTTCACTCGCTCATCAGTAATTAATTCCGATGCTGCACCCATTAAGGTGATACTGCCTGCTTCCAAAACATATCCTCTGTCTGCAATTTGCAGGGCAAGGTTGGCATTTTGTTCTACCAGCAAAATAGTTACACCTGTAGCACGTAAATTCTCAATGATGGTGAAGATTTCTCGAACGATCGCTGGTGCTAAACCCAAACTTGGTTCATCTAAAAGCAAAAGTTTAGGTCTACTCATCAACGAACGGGCGATCGCTAACATTTGTTGTTCGCCCCCACTCAGAGTTCCTGCTAGTTGGTACTGTCTTTGTGCCAAACGCGGAAACAATTCAAATTGGTGCTGAATATCAGCTTTTACTTCTGCTTGATGAGAACGAATATAAGCTCCCAGCAGTAAATTATCATAAACCGTTTGCCGTGCTAATACCCTTCTTCCTTCAGGACAGTGAGCAATACCTAGTTGCACAATTTCGTGAGGTTGACGGCGAATAATATTTCTACCACTGTAAATAACTTCACCGCTACGAGGATTTACTATCTTAGAGACAGCGCGAAGGGTGGTGCTTTTACCGGCACCGTTTGCACCAATGAGCGTCACTACTTCGCCATTATTGACAACTAAATTAATTTTTTTCAGAGCTTGAATGCCCCCATAATTAACGCATAAATTTTTAATTTCCAAAATAGGATATTTCTCAATCTCTGTGTTCATTCTGTATATAGTTAGTGTCTTTAATTATTTCTATTTTGGAACATCACCAAAGGCGAAAGAAAGTCAGTTGACAAATCGGGGGATAGAAACGCATACAGACTGTAAGCCTGAAGCTAAACAAACATCGCGCCGTAGGCGGCTTCACGGAGGGTAGCCCACGAAGGTGGGCTAAAATCCTTACAGACTGCGGAGGCAGTCTTTTTACCCTACGGGTAGACACGTAGACGGATGTAGTCCGGCTTCTGATTCTGTTCTCCGTAGGGATTCTCGCAGGGTAAGTAGCCGCCCGGTGGGCGTCTGTGTATAACGGCACCTTTCTAGGGTGTTGGATTATGACGAAGGTTGAGCTAAATATAAAGCAATTAGGGGTGCGTTAAACTACATTAGCGCACCCCTGACAGTAATTACACAAGCACAAATAGCTAAGAAGGAAATTGTTTTTTCAATGCTTCCAAAGAAGACCAACGACGGTCTAAAAGCTGTTCGGAATTGCTATTATTAACTGGTTGAATTCCGTGACAATTTTGATCACACAGTTGACGTTGGGGAATTGCCAGGCACATTTGCTCGTACAGCCATTCGCTAGGGTCAAAATACCCGTATGGTGATAAAGTTTCTACTAAATCTTCAACTGCGATTTCTCGCTCCAAGACGAAGACTTGTTCTTGCTCAACGGCTTCATCTAACCAGATAATTTCAGAAGTATCTACCACTAAGCGATGATTGTAGCTTTGCAAACAACGGTTGCAGGTGCAAGTAATAATTGTTTCTGCCTGACTAAACACCTCTAAATAATTACCACAATGCCGTACTCGAATGCGACCGCGAACTGGCGTTAAGGTTTCCAAACCGGGTAGAAACTCTTTCACCTGAATCTCCTCTGTCCGCTCCGGCGCTTTGGTTAGCTGCGGAATGTAAATTGCGTCCATAGGATTTGTGAGACATCCTCACGAAAATTACGCCTAATAATCGGCAAAAATGCCGATAGTACTTCTTTAAGTCTAACTTTATTTGGGATCTAGTTTTATAGCTGATAAATACGGAAATCCGTATATTTTAACTGCGAGAAAATATATGAGTTGTTAGTTGTTAGTTGTTAGTTGTTAACTACCAACCTCCAACCTCCAACTACTTAATTATTCGGGCGATGCTATACGTACAACTAAATTGCGATGTGGCTCTTTACCTCGGCTAAAAGTTTCCAAGTCGCTAAAGTCCTTTAAAAAGGTGTGAACTTGACGACGTTCAGCTGAACTAAGAGATTTAATTTCCACTTCTGTGCCTGTTGTACGCACTTGTTCGGCTGCTCCCACAGCGATTGCTTGAATTTCCGCTTGTCTTCTAACGCGGTAGCCGTTTAGTTCAACTGTGTATGAGGCTTGTTCCTCATGGGGTTGGTTCAAGTTGAGAATAGAATTCGCTAAATATTGAATAGCATCTAAGACTGTACCATCAGGGCCGATTAATACCTGAATTTGCTCTGGTGTTAAATTGACTTCGTCAATCGTTAACCAGAAGCTATCAGGTTCTTGAGATTCACCCTCACCAGTTGCAAGTGATTCTAATTCAACCTGAATATTAGTATTGATCCCAGCTAGTTGCAGCAGAGTTTTTAGCCACTGCTGCCCTCTTTGCATACGACTATCGGTCATCATTAACCTGTAGCCTTTTTCTTAGAACTTTTTGGTTCAAACGGCAGCGTTTTTTGTTGTACTTCTGCCTCTTTCTCCTGAGTGTCTACAATTTTTTGCAGTTCGTCTGGCAGGGGTTCGCGAGAGAGAATGTAGGTTTGCAAAGTTTGGAAAATATTACCAATTACCATATACATCAGTACCCCAGCTGGTAAAGGGAAAAACAAAAACATCCCAGAAAAAATCACGGGAGTAATTTTGTTAACTGTATCCTGCTGTGGGTTGCCACCACTAGAATTTTGCCCAGAAAGCACTTGGCTGATGTAAAGGGTAACACCAAACATCACTACCATCGCCACAATATCCCAATGGATTGTGCCATCAGGATCGATTGCGCCAACTCTACCCAAGGCATCAATGAATAAAAATCCTTTATCTGCTGCTAATCCGGGAATTGTTCCCTGAATAGTCACATCTCCTGGCTGTAAGGCTTCTATATTTCCTTCTGCATCAATTTTGACTCTTTCTTCCCCTTTGGTGATTTTCCATTGGGGAATGAGATTCACATCTGGGTGTTCAGCTAAAACTGCTTGAAATGGTTTACCCTCAGGAGTTTGATATTGAATTTTAGTTGTTTCTCCTACCGCTAATTTGTTGCCGCTAGGGACAATAGCACTCACCTTGATATGCTCTCCATCGGCAACATAGATGTTCTGGGGAGCAGTAGCAAAAGCCTGGGGTTGAATTCTTTCAATTTGTTCTGCTGGAAAGATTTGCAGGTTCACAGTGTAGTTAACGCTGGCAAAAGGCGAACCTCGTAAGGTAGCAAATAGAGCTAACAATACCGGCATTTGCAACAACAGCGGCAAACACCCAGCCAAAGGATTGCCAAATTCTTTTTGAACGTTGAGCATTTCCTCTTGCTGTTTTTGCGGATCATCCTTATGGCGTTCTTTGATTTCTTGCATTCGCTTTTGCATCAAAGGTTGCACAATTCGCATCCGCCGCATATTGCGAATTGAACCGGCACTGAGAGGATAAAGTGCAAAACGAATTATCAGTGTTAAGGCAACGATCGCCAATCCATAACTTGGTACTATGCTGTAAAACAAGTCTATGATTGGCAACATTACGTTGTTCGAGAGGAACCCGATACCAAAATCCATTATTCTGAATTCAACCTGAGGTTATGTAAATTAACTACCGATTTTAGATTGGAAACTAGCTCATGGCTAATAGCTAATGTCTAAATAGCTATTAGCTATATAGTTATTGTTTGTCCGACTTCTAAAATTGGCCAACTGAATCTAATTTATCTAAATCAGAATTTGCCTGCGACTATAGTTCTACTACGGATAGCCGCACTATATTGGGTACTGGGGATTGGGAATTAGGTTATTAAGATTTCTTTATTCCTAGTCTCTAGTCCCTAGTCCCTAGTCCCTATTATTTATTAACAGCGCCACTAAAATTGGGATTTTTGGCTGCAACTCTTTCACTGATGTAATCATAAAGTTCCCGGAATCTGGGAACAGCCCGCAATTCCAGACGGCTACCATCTCTGAGGGTTAGCACCATATCTCCCCATAAGCCAATTCCACGAGGAACTTTCACGATTTTGACAATTTCTGAGTAAATGACATCGCTGCGATCGCGTCCCATCCAACCACCAGTTACAGAAACTCGGCGATCGGTAATGCGGAAACGCAGCCATAAAGCCCTGACAATTGCCCCAACTGTTAATGGCAAGCCTACAACAGTAAACCCAATTAGTATGTTTATTATCAAATCCCCAATATGGGGCCCACCTTCAAAATAAACTTCTTCACGAATGCCCATTTAATACCTCAGCTTGTGCCAACAACTGCTCTAATTCTTGCAGAAATTGTTGGGTTACGCACTTAGATTCTGCTGCGCCTGGTTTGACAATCACCACTAGACGCCACCCTGGTGACATTTTGGGCAACAATTGATGCAAAGCTGCTGCTATTTGCCGCTTGAGGCGGTTGCGAACTACCGCCCGTTTGCTGACTTTGGTACTAACCGAAATACCAATCTGAGTTGGAGCAAGAACTGCTGCGTCCGATGATTGTGCAATCTTGTTCTTTGCATCTAAAAAAGGTTGTTTTGCAGATGACAACCGCAAGGCTCTCAAAGTCAGGTTAGAGCCATGACGGCGAGTGCCTTCCCGGAAAACTGCTTGAAAATCGTGGCGAGATTTGAGCCGATACGCTTTGGGCAAAGCCACAGCAGCTATTTCTGCTTGTTTGAGTTAGACGCTAAGACGATGACGTCCTTTTCTTCTCCTCGCTCTAAGCACATTTCTGCCATCTGGTGTCCGCATTCTGGCGCGAAAACCAGATGTTCTTTTTCTTTTACGACAAGTTCCTTCCAGAGTTCTGCGCATACTCTTATCCTCTCCAACAATTATTAATATAAAATGTCACAATCTATAATTATATCACTATTTAACGCGTAAATTTGAAAAATCATGTACAATAGCCAAAAGTCGATAGTGTCATAGTTTAAAGTCTATAATTTCTCATCAAAAATTTTTCGACTATCGAGCTTTTGACAATTAACCATGTAAGTGATTAACCAATGCTAAGTAACCAGGTTCCCAAGTAACGGGATAATGGTACATCGCCGGGAGATTGAATTGAGCAATTGAAATAATAGATCCCACCGAAGGCAGGATTTTTAACGTTAGAAAGCACCAACTCAACATTGCTACCTGCTGGTACTGCCTCTTGAGGAAAAATTTCAATCACGCGATTTTCTTGATCCCATCTAACTTCGGATAGTGCTACTTTTTGGTTTTTTACCCGTACTTCAATGTTTTTAGGATCGAAAGTTCCCTTGTAGTATTTGGGGTAAGTCACAACAAATTGAGCAGCAGCCACGTTCATCTTTTTGGCAGGAATTCTTAAGCGGTATCTATCCCAGGCATTAACGTTACCGCCGAAATCTAAACGAAAGGGTAGCTGATTCTCTCCTTTAACCCCACTAAATAGTGTGAATCCAGGTAAGGAATTTGCCAAACTGATTGCTGGCAAGCCTGCTAGTAAAAAACCAGTCACTGCTAAAGCAGAAAGTAAACGTCGCATAGTTAAGCTCCTGTCGCAGAAAATTGTGGTGTGTGATCTCAGTAATTGGGGTGGGAGTTCGTAAACAAACTTGACTGACTAGCCTTTTGAGAATTGGACGTAAAATTCTGGTGAAAGGTGCCAACCTCTTTGCTTGAACAGAAATTTTACTTAAAAAATAGTAGTTTAATTTACATTCTTTTTTTCTACTCACCTCACTCTTTTTTTAAGAGTAGACGTTTTTATTATTGCTAGCTTAGTGACATTCTCACCAGGTGTAAAAAACAGTTGAGAAAGGATTATGTTGCAGAATATGTATTAGTGTATCTAAAAATCAGGTTTTTGTTATAAAAATTAAGCGAATCAATACAGCGATCGCTGGCGAAATTGGGCTAGATTGGTTACAACAAACGTTACTCTCAACAAAATTAATTCTAGTTATTTGAGGATCTAGTTTGTCAGAAATTAATTGATATTGCACGATGTAAAGAACACACAACAATATTTTTCAATCCCTAAAAGAACTTGAAGACACCGATGCAAAGGTTGGGGATCGGCATAGGATGTGCAATGAGTAATCCATGAATGCAAGTATCTTTAAAATTGTGACATCCGCGAGTGATACAGTCAGGTTTTGCCTGGGATAAGTAGAGCGGGAATGCCTGCGTCGTTATCAACTGGGAAAGCATAATCGATAGCTCTGCCCAAGACATTGAGACTGAGTATATTGACTCAGCAGATACATTTCAAAGCTTACACAGAAATAAATATTGATCTCAAGGAGATTGCATGAAAATAGCGGTTGCTAGAGAAATTGAAGTTTGTGAACGTCGTGTGGCTCTGATTCCCGACACTGTGGCGCGCTTGGTAAAACAAGGCTTAGAAGTTTGGGTAGAAGCAGGCGCGGGAGAGCGAGCTTTCTTTAGTGATGCTGCTTATGAGGCAGCAGGAGCAACAATTATTGCTAATAACAGTAAATTATGGGGTGAAGCAGACATTCTGCTTAAAGTCAGTCCACCACAAGAACGGGAAGATGGACGTTCAGAAGTTGATTTACTGAAGGAAGGATCAGTAATAATTAGCTTTCTCAATCCTTTAGGGAATCCAGTTGTAGCCCAGCGACTGGCAGAGCGTAAGGTAAGTGCTATCAGTATGGAGATGATTCCCCGCACCACAAGAGCACAGAGTATGGATGCTTTGTCATCTCAAGCTTCAATTGCTGGTTATAAGGCAGTACTAATTGCCGCAGCCGCACTACCAAAGTACTTGCCAATGCTGACAACAGCCGCTGGCACGATCGCTCCAGCAAAAGTATTTATTATGGGTGCTGGTGTGGCTGGTTTGCAAGCAATAGCTACTGCTAGACGCTTGGGATCGGTGGTAGAAGCTTTTGATATTCGCCCCGCTGTCAAAGAAGAAGTGCAAAGCCTTGGGGCAAAATTTGTGGAAATCAAATTGGACGAAGAAACAACCGCTGCTGGGGGTTATGCGAAGGAAATTTCTGAAGCCAGCAAGCAGCGCACCCAAGAAATTGTCACAGAACACGTCAAGAATGCGGACGTTGTCATTACGACTGCTCAAGTTCCAGGTAAAAAAGCACCATTGTTAGTCACGCAGGAGATGGTAGCGCAGATGAAACCTGGTTCTGTAATTGTAGATATTGCTGCTGAACAAGGTGGTAACTGTGCCTGCACCGATCCCGGCAAAGACATTGTCTGGAATGGAATCACCATCATCGGCCCAATTAATTTACCATCTTCAATGCCAGTCCACGCCAGCCAATTGTATGCCAAGAATTTGACATCTTTAATGCAAATCCTAATTCGAGACAAAGCTGTGCATCTAGACTTTGCTGATGACATCATTGATGCCGCTTGTATCACCCATGCAGGTGAAATTCGCTCCTCACGCATCAAAGAGGCGCTGCAAGCTCTTGGTGTTCAACAATCAGCAGTTAGTTAAATGGGGACTAGGGAATTTTAGCTCTCTAGCCTCTAGCCTCTAACCCCTAGCTTCCAGCCTCTAGCCCCTAATAAAGGATTTACTCAACATGACAGAAGCATTAATCGCTGCTTTGTTTGTATTTGTTTTGGCATCATTTACCGGATTTGAAGTGATTAACAAAGTACCACCGACTTTGCATACACCCTTGATGTCAGGTTCTAATGCTATTTCTGGCATTGCTGTTTTGGGAGCAATTGTCGCTTCTGGTGCGAAAGAGTGGAATCTGTCAGTCATTCTCGGTTTGATTGCTATTGTACTGGCAACTGTCAACGTGGTAGGTGGTTTCCTAGTTACTGATCGGATGTTGCAAATGTTCAAGAAGAAGGCTGGTTAGTGGTTAGTGGATAGTGGTTAACAACGGACTACTGTACGGGCGGGTTTTAACAACAATCTCTCTAAAAGAACGAAATTATTTATATAAACCCGCACGGCAGTCGCTACAACGGGGGGAACCCAAGGGCGCGCTGCCTCCCCTACTAACTACTAACAATCAAAAAATTACCAATTACCGCTAAATTATGACTGACTTTTTACCAACTGGGATTCAACTGACGTACTTAGTCGCTGCATCTCTATTTATTTTGGGTTTGAAAAAGCTGGGTTCACCCGCCACAGCACGGCAAGGTAATGTTGTTGCAGCTGTGGGTATGCTGTTGGCGATCGCAGCAACACTCCTGGATCAGCATGTGTTGAACTTCGAGATGATTTTGTTGGGGTTGGCTATTGGATCGGCATTGGGTGCGATCGCTGCCTATAAAGTCCAAATGACGGATATGCCCCAAATGGTAGGTTTACTGAACGGGCTTGGTGGCGCTGCTTCCGCACTAGTCGCCGTTGCCGAATTTTGGCGGCTGCTGCAACATGGAGAAGCCATACCCATAGATGCCAACATTTCCATGCTTTTGGATGTGTTAATTGGTGGTGTTACCTTCACGGGCAGTATGGTAGCATTTGCCAAGCTGCAAGGGATTATGAGCGGTTCTCCAATTACATTCCCCTTACAGCAACCTATCAACGTTTTACTGTTAGGTTCCTATGTGGTAGGCAGTGCCTTTTTAATTGTCGCGCCCCATAATCTACCTGTATTTTTAGCGATCGTCGCAGTTTCTTTAGTTTTGGGCGTGATGTTCGTCATCCCCATTGGTGGCGGCGATATGCCAGTAGTAATTTCGCTCTTAAACTCATTCTCCGGTTTAGCTGCGGCGGCTGCTGGTTTTGTGGTGATGAACAATATGCTAATCATTGCTGGAGCATTGGTGGGAGCATCAGGTATCATCCTCACCGAAATTATGTGTAAGGCAATGAACCGTTCTCTGGTGAGCGTTCTGTTTGGTGCTTTTGGTACAGGTGGAAGTGCTAGTGCTGCTGTTGGTGCTGGTACAACAGATCAAACTGTCCGTAGTATCGATCCAGAAGAAGGCGCAATGATGTTAGGTTATGCTCGTTCTGTAGTGATTGTGCCTGGTTATGGGATGGCGGTGGCGCAAGCACAGCATAGCGTGCGCGAGTTAGCAGATCAGCTTGAACGAATGGGTGTTGATGTTAAGTATGCTATTCACCCCGTAGCTGGAAGAATGCCAGGACACATGAATGTATTGTTAGCAGAGGCGAATGTGCCTTATGAGCAATTACACGATATGGAAGATATTAATCCCCAATTTGAGCAAACAGATGTGGCGTTAGTAATTGGGGCAAATGATGTTGTCAACCCAGCAGCGCGGAGTGATGCAAATAGCCCAATTTTTGGGATGCCTATTTTAGAGGTAGATAGGGCAAAGCAGACAATAGTGATTAAGCGTGGGATGAGTACGGGTTTTGCTGGTGTAGATAACGAGTTGTTCTACAAGGATAAAACCACGATGCTGTTTGGTAGCGCCAAAGAAATGGTAGCGAAGTTAGTTTCTGAGGTGAAGCAGTTATAAGGGAAACTAACTACCAAAGCACGAATAACTAGAAGTTGGCTTGCCTTGAAAGTATGATGCTTCCAAGGCATTTTTTTGATTGAACTGAGTAAAGTTGAGCGATCGCTAACTACATGAGCGCACAAATTGATTGCACAATCGGAATTTCAATCCAAAATTCACTACCCTTGCCAGGTTCAGACAAACACTTAATTTGGCCGCCGTGTTTATCTACAATAATTTGGTAGCTAATTGATAGTCCCAAACCAGTGCCTTTACCGGGTTCTTTGGTTGTGAAGAAGGGATCAAAAATGCGCGATCGTACTTGATTAGGAATACCTGGCCCGTTGTCTTGAATGCAAATCAGCATAGAATTATCTGGTGTGAGTTTTGTGCGAATCTGAATTTGCGGATTCTTGATGTTTGAGTCTTCTAAGGCATCAATGGCATTACCAAGAATATTCATAAATACCTGATTGAGCTGGGCTGCAAAACACTCTACTAAAGGTAAATCACCATATTCCTTAACAATTTCAATACCAGGAGCATCTACATGATTTTTGAATCGATGTTGCAAAATTAGCAAGGTACTGTCAATACCTTCATGGATATCAACAGGCTTCATCTCCGCATGATCGAGGCGTGAGAAAGTGCGTAAAGACATTACTAATTCAGAGATACGCTCTGCACCTAACATCATTGACTTGAGAGTTGTTGGTAAGTCTTCAGCAATGTAGTCTATTTCCATTTTTGCTGCTTGCTCTTGAATTTCTAGTGTGGGATTGGGATAATTTTGCTGGTAGAGATGTAGCATTTTCAGCAAATTTTCTGTGTATTCAGCAACGTAGCTAATGTTGCCAAAGATAAAATTAACAGGATTGTTAATTTCATGAGCGATCCCAGCTACTAACTGCCCCAAACCAGCCATTTTTTCACTTTGAATCAACTGTGCTTGAGTCTGCTGTAACTCTTGGAGAGTGTGGGCAATTTCTTCTTTTTGGTGCTGAGTTTGTTCCAGTAGTTCAGCTTGCTGAAGCCCTACTCCTAATTGATTGGCTATGTGCATTAACAAATCTACTTCTTCTTTTTGCCAATCACGAGAACCGATATTTTGATAAGCTGCTAGTAATCCCCACAACTTCTCTCCTAGAAAAATTGGCACGATCATATATGCTTTGGCTTGTATTTGCTCAATTAGAGCAAGGTGAGATATCGAATTATTTTGGCTGTGAATATCGTTGACTACAAGGATATTACCTTGAGCGTAGCGTCCACCTTGATGTTGTTGTAAGTAATCATCAGCAACTACAGGCATTATTTCCCTAACTGGTTTCCAACCCTCAGCTACAGACTCAGCTACAAATTCTCCACTCCAATCAGCCCAGAATCGATAAATTGCTACTCGATCTACTTCTAGTAGCTGCCGTACTTCTTGAGTAGTAGTCCCAAAAATAGTATCTAGATCAAGAGATTGACGAATTTTTTCTACTGTGACGGCTAAAGCTTTTTCGCGTTCGGCAGCTTGTGCCAACTTTTGAGCTTGCTTTTGCACTTGTTTCCAAGCTTCGGCTTGCTGTAATGCCACTCCCAGTTGTATGCCTACTTGTGCCAGCAAGTTGATTTCTTCATCTTGCCAGTAACGGGGTTGAGAGTTTTGATAAGCTACTAGCAATCCCCAAAGTTTCTCTCCTTGGGAAATCGGTACAAAAACTTCATTGCGCGGATACTTGCCTGCTTGGGCAGATTGTGAAAACAGACGTTCATTCACTGGTTGTGGCTTGGTTATAGGTTGCCAACCATCAACAATCGAATCAGCTACAAATTCTCCACTCCAATCAGGATAGAAGCGATAAATTGCTACCCGTTCTACTTCTAATAACTGCCGCACTTCTTGAGTAGTGGTTTTAAATATGGTATCGATATCTAATGTTTGACGGATTTTCTCAACCGTTGTCGCCAGTGCTCTTTGACGTTCATCGGCTTTTATTAGCTCTGCTGCTTGTGTTTGCATTTGCTGCATGAACTCAGCGTGCTGTAAAGCCACACCCAATTGAGTACTGATTTGGGTAAGTAAATATACTTCGTCTTCGTGCCATTTTCGTGGTTTTGAGTTTTGGTAGACTGCAAGCAAGCCCCATAGTTTTTGATGGTGATAAATGGCGACGATCGCATAAGCTCTTGCCTGATAAGTTTTTAAGACTTGAAGGTAACAGTCGTTAAAGCTAGCTTGATAAATATCATCACAAGTGCGGTAAAGTTCACCTCTGGCGAAACGTCCTCCTTGTGTATCTTGCAAGTAAGTATCTACTATTGGAGGATAAGCTAAATCTTTGGCGCTACATTCGCTAATGTTTCTGCGTATTTCGGGTTGTTGTAATTGCGCTTGTATCAATGAAATCCAACCTTCAGCCGCCGATTCAAATACAAATTCACCGCTCCAATCTGGATTGAAGCGATAAATACCAACGCGATCGGCACTTAGTAGTTGTCTAAGTTCTTGGGTAGTGGTGCGGAAAATGGTTTCTAAATCAAGAGACTGACGAATTTTCTCAATCGTGATGGCTGCTGTTCTTTGCCATTCTGCTGTTCTTTCTCGTGCTGCAACTTGTGCCAACTGGGCGGATTGTGCTTTTACTTTTTCTATGTAATCTGCCTGTTGTAGAGCAACTTCTAAATACTCAGCGATTTGTTGTACAAATTCAATTTCTGATGTTTCCCATAACCGGGAGTTACTACATTGATGAATACACAATAAACCCCATATTTCTTTACCTTTGATTAAAGAGGCAATTATATATCCCCGAACTTGCAATTTTTCTAGAATTTGAATATTGCAATCACTAGAATTAGCTTGATAAATATCAGCATTCATCTTCAGCCAGCTTTGCTGATCAAAGCTTTTAAAATCTACACTTAATCCGTGATGGTGTAGTTCTGTAGCAAGTACTGAATTCCATACATTGTTCCTATCTTCATAGATAAATTGTCCTTCTCCATACAGTTGTGAGCTAAAGCGAAACACTACTACTCGATCTGCGTTTAGTAGCTGACGGACTTCAGTGACTGTAGTTTTGAAGATACTATCTAAATCTAAAGACTCTCTCATCCGAGAAATCAGCCGATTTAAAGCTTTTTGCAGTTCTGCTTGATATCTAGCTTGGTTTAGCAATTCAATATGTTGCAGAGCTACTCCTAAATGTTCAGCAATTTGACTGACAAATTCTATTTCGGTATTCTGCCAGTTACGAGAACTGCTGCATTGATGAATACATAACAATCCCCAAAGTTGTTCTCCTTTGAGTAAAGGCACAACTATATTGGCACGAACTTGAAATCTTTGTAAAATTTGAATGTAACATTCGCTAGACTTCTGTTGCTCAATATCAGAAATAGCATTGATACGCCCTTGCTGATAAAGTTCGGCAAATTGCACACTGAAGCAATGATCGTGAACTCGTTCAGCAATGACAGAATTCCATTGTGGCGCTACATCTTCAAAGATAAATTCTCCTTCCCATTCCTGATGAGGAAAAAAACGAAATACCCCAATGCGATCAGCGTTAAGTAGCTGACGAATTTCTGTGACACTAGTTTTAAAAATAGTTTCTATATCTAGAGACTCACGAATGTGGGCTATGACTCTAGCTAAGGCTTGTTGTTGCTCTGCTTGATTTTCTATATGATTTGAGTTTGATTGTACTGGTTTTATAGTTAATCTATTTTCCATTGCAGCTGAGAGTTTTAATAAAATACTTCCTGTATTTAATAGTTCCCGTAAACTTCAGCCCATTAACAGTTATTTATATAAACTAGAAATAATTTTGCTAATCTTTTCTTTATAGAAATAATAGCTATACTATTTCCTAAGTCATTTAATCTAGCTATTATTAGTAAATATTAAAATATTATTAAAATTAATATTATGCTCATAACTTTACGTAAGTAAACGTCTCCATAAAACTAAAATCTTCCCAATAATGATAACATCAGTAACTATAAAATAAGAGTGCGTTACTATCACCTAACGCACCCTTGTCTCTTTTACTATCTATTTGTCAGTCTGGAAAATGAAGAAAAATGCGATCGCATTCGCACTCAGTCAATCTCAACTAGCTGGATATCGAAAATCAGTTCTTGTCCTGCTAGGGGATGATTGGCATCTAGAGTGACCTCAGCTTCTGATACATTAGTCACAACGACCGGAATTGCTTGACCACTACTTTGAGAAATTTGCAACAGTTGTCCAACTTCAAGGGATACATCTGTTGGTATGCGCTGCCGCTCTACTATCATCACTAATTCTGGACGATAAGGGCCATATGCTTGTTCAGCAGAAATGTTTGTAGTTTTGGATTCTCCCGGACTCATGCCAACCACAGCTTCTTCAAAGCCGGGAATGACTATTCCTTCACCAATGGAGAATTGTAAAGGATCTCGACCACTAGAGGAATCAAATACAGTACCATCATCCAATTTGCCCGTATAGTGAACTTTCACAGTATCACCAGTTTTAGCTTGTATCATTTTTATCTCCCTTCTTTTTATAGGGTGGAGCTACTTAGCATTCATCTTTTGGAATAACCTGCTCTACCTTCTTTTTATGGTTGAGCAACCAATCATAAATTTCTGCAATCTGAAATCAATTACTACTTTGTCCTACTCAATTGTAGAGATACTTCTCCATTTCTTCAGGAGATCAGCCCGTAAGTTGAAATGCTTCATTGCTTGAAATTTATTCATCTTTGAGATTACACACTTACCTACTGTGGCTTAAGCACGAAAAATTATTTGACAAAGCTTTGAACGTGTTTGGTAAATCATTGGTTTTTAACTTTTGATTTCCTTTGTCCTCTCTAGATTAAGCAGCGATAAATCCAGGTTTACCTATATTAATCTAGCTAAGGGTTAAAAAACAGATATAACTCCTCATTTAATCTCTGTTCACTACACTTTTCCACCGTAGTACTGCTACGAACAAAGTCATCCTTATTTTGTTATTTATTAATATTTCTATTTTAGTAATTTCAGCCAAAATCCCCTCTTTCTTTCCTCAAATATAAATGCTCACGTTGAGGAAAGACTTACTTGGAAGTGGGTAGTTTTTTGTCTACTGGTAAAATGCTATGTTTACTTTCAAAGACAGAGCAAACAAAGATTTTGGCGATTTAGGTACTAACAGACACTCAAGTACCCATACCATTGTATAAATAGCGATCGCTAATACCCTCACTCACCTGGCTATAATGTAGTACTTATCACCTTTATCAAATACTCTGTCAGTGTAAATGCATCTACTCCTAACTCTGTCCGTTCTTGGGCTGCTAAAATTCCTGCTTGAGCGTGCCACCAAGCAGCAGTTGCTACCATTTTTTCGATAGGTAATTGGCGTGTTACTGCTTGGGCGATTAGTCCACCCATTAATCCAGTTAAAACATCACCACTACCACCCCGCGCTAGGGCTGGTGTACTTTCGGGATTAATCCAAACTGTACCCTGGGGATCAGCAATGGCAGTTCTTGCTCCTTTTAATAGCACTACTGCCCCACTTTCCTTGGCTGCTGCCCTCACAGCTTTGATTCTGTCTTGCTTGGCATCTGGTAATGCGGGAAATAAACGTTTGAATTCACCTGTATGAGGTGTTAATACTGTCAGTGAGTGTCGTTTTGCTAACATCTGATTAGTCCCCATTGTCGCTAGAATATTTAAACCATCGGCATCGAGAACTAGAGGATTTGCACTTTCTATGACTTGTTGCACAATAGAGATGGCATCTTTGGTTAAACCAGGACCACAAGCGATCGCACTAAAGGAATTTAACTCAGTATTTTCTGGTAATTGCAGTTGAGCGATCGCCCCTGTTTCAGTTTCTGGACAGCCGACAATGAGAGCTTCTGGTAAATGACTTACCATTATAGATTTGATAGACTCTGGCACGGCAATTGACAACATCCCGACTCCGCTTGCCCTCGCTCCCAATCCTGTTAAAATTGCTCCCCCAGAATAGCGACGCGAACCACAAATGAGCAGTAAATGCCCTTCTTTATACTTATGAGTGACAGCAGGGCGGGGTATTGGCAAAGTGGAAAATACAGTTTCTTTAGTGATGTGTTTAACTTGAGGATTTCCTAGTACCGCTTCCACATCTGCCCAGGGAATATCAAAATCGATTAACTCGGCTTTACCAACATATTCTAAAGCTTGATCTTGCAATAACCCTTGCTTCCACAAACCGAGACAAAATGTATGGCTAGCACGGATGGCAGTTCCCAATACTTCGCCAGTGTCTGTATGCAAACCTGAAGGCAGATCAATACTGATAATTGGCACAGATTTATCATTTATCTGATTGATGGCACTGGCTACAGAATCTTTTAGTTCTCTTTCTAAACCAAATCCAAATAAACCATCAACCAATAAATCACAATCTGGTAAATCCTCTATTGATTGATAACATGGAATGCCCAGATTTTGAGCATACTGTAAATGTTGTGAAGTTAATTCCTTAAGCTTAGGGAATGGGCAATAGATGCAAACTTCAAGCCCTTGAAAGTGCAATTCACGGGCAACTACTAAAGCATCTCCCCCATTATGACCGGGACCGACGAGAATTCCAACTTTATTTAGACGCGGAAGGAAAGAGGACGCGGTGACGCGGTGACACGGTGAGACAGCGCTGCGGGAGGGTTTCCCTCCGCAGGCGACTGCGTAGACGCCTGAAAGGCGGCTTCTCGTAGAGTACCCGAAGGGTGACACGGGGAATTTTTTCTTTGTGTCTTTGGAAAGATACAGTGCCTGAATGCGACGGGCAATCAATCCTGCCACCTTTTCCATCAATGCCGCTACAGGCATTCCCGCTGCAAAGATACGCGCTTCGATGTCACGCATCTGTTCTGCTGTGACTACAATTTGCGAAATTTGTTCTTGCCTGTTCATCAGT
Source organism: Chlorogloeopsis sp. ULAP02 (assembly GCF_038404745.2). Taxonomy (NCBI): domain Bacteria; kingdom Bacillati; phylum Cyanobacteriota; class Cyanophyceae; order Nostocales; family Chlorogloeopsidaceae; genus Chlorogloeopsis; species Chlorogloeopsis sp. ULAP02. The sequence continues at coordinate 16,827 of NZ_JAYKTT020000027.1, forward strand.
CAGTTTTGGATTTGGGAACTTAAATTTTAGATTAATCCAAAATCCCAAACCCCAAAGCTAAAATCTCAATTTTCTATCTTCCGTAGTAAACTCTAGCATTACCAAATCCTAAACTTTGCAGATAGCGACTCCATTGTTCTGCTATTGTTCTATCGCTAAAAGGGCCAACTGCTACGTGGGAACCACGTGGTTGGGTTCTAGTACTAACGGTTGGCCTTTGTGCAATATTACTGCGAATTTGATTGGTAATTGAGGGTATATCTTGCGATTTGGCAGGAATAGCTACGTAGTAATATTTAGAATTTGCTGTTTGAGAATTTTTGATATTCAAGTTAGTTGGTGTTTCCTGCCCGTTAGCAAAGCTAGCAATCCGTCCTTGATTTATACCAGAGGCTGCTAGTTGCTGAATGCGCTGTTGGGCGTTAGATGCTTGACTAAATATACCTACTTGAATTACAGAACGTCCTTCAAAATTCCGCATATAGGCTGTGGGTTCAATCAGACGTATTTGTTGGAGTGTTTGGGGATTATTACTATCAACGTAAACTAAGTAACGCTCAAAATTTTGGCTATTGTGTCTAGTTGGAGGAAAGGGTACTGCTTGGTACTGGGGATATTCCTGACCGTGTATATACACTGGAGGAGATGGATTTTGTTGAAAAATAGGATGGTTTCCATTGTTTATCTGGGGTGGTGGTAATACTTGGTTACCTCCAGGAACAAAGGGCAGGGGTGGCTGTGGCGGTACTCCATCATAAACAGCTGGCTGTTGCGCCAAGAATCCCTTACTGATGGGAATTTGCGCTGTTGTGGGAATAGTATGGAAGATGTTTGCCAAAAAAGATCCCAACACAGCATGGAGAATTAAAGATGGTTGGGCAAAGCGATGAAATGCTATAAGTTGAATTAGTGATACATTCCACATATTAGCAAGTAAAAGTTGATAGAAAATTTTTTACAGAAACCAAGTTGTTGCCAAAATTCCCCCATGCACCTGAAGTCTTTTATCAGTTGGGAATTTTAATTGATGGTAATAGCACGGATACTTTTGTAAGTAATCAGTGAATTACCTGTCTTAGTAATTACATAGTGTTAACTTATAAACTAGTCGCCTAGCAATATTTACGGAGATGAAAAAAGTCGTTGTTGGACTTTCTGGCGGCGTTGACAGTTCTACCGCTGCCACAATTTTGCACAATCAAGGCTATGAAGTGATTGGTTTGACCCTTTGGCTGATGAAAGGCAAGGGTCAGTGTTGCTCTGAAGGTATGATTGATGCAGCTTTGATTTGTGAGCAGCTAGGCATTTCCCATCACGTTGTTGATATTCGAGAAGTCTTTCAAACAAATATTGTTGATTATCTCGTTAGCGGTTACAGTGCTGGTATTACGCCTTTACCTTGCTCACAGTGCAATAAAACGGTGAAATTTGGGCCGATGTTGCAATATGCCCGCGAAAATTTGGGATGCGATCGCATTGCCACCGGTCATTATGCCCGAATTCGCTATGACGAAGAAACTGGGCGTTACGAACTGCTGCGAGCGGTTGATCGCAACAAAGATCAGTCTTATTTTCTCTATGATTTATCTCAAGATTTACTTGCTGGCTCTGTATTTCCCCTGGGTGAAATACAAAAAAGTGAAACTCGCCGCATAGCTAGTGAATATAATCTCAAAACTGCTGACAAACCAGAAAGCCAAGATTTATGTTTAGTCGAAGCTAACGGCTCAATGCGGCAATTTTTGGATAAATATCTGGCTCCCAAAACGGGTGATATTGTTGACACCAATGGTAAAGTTTTAGGACAGCATGATGGTGTCCATCATTACACTATAGGACAGCGTAAGGGGTTGGGGATTGCAGCAGCGGAAGCATTGTATGTAATTGCTTTAGATGCAGTGAATAACAAGGTGATTGTGGGCGATCGCACCAAGGCAACGCAGCCAGAATGTATGGTGCATCGAGTTAATTGGATATCTATTGCTGAACCCACAAGCCCGATTCGAGCAGAAGTACAAGTCCGCTATCGTTCTTACCCAGTACCAGTAACAGTAATTCCTTTAGAAGACTCCCGCGTGCGGATTGTGTTTGATGAACCTCAATTCAGTGTTACTCCTGGACAAGCTGCCGTGTGGTATGAAGGAGAGAAAGTTTTAGGTGGCGGAATAATTGAGCAGTTTAGCGATTCTTAAATTTGCGGTTGAAGCAGCACCCCGACTTTTCTAAAAAATCGGGGTGCTTGTTGTGTAAATCAAAAGGGCAAAATTCAAATTTTTCTCCAACTGCACGCTTGATTTTTGATAGTTGACAGGGTACTATATTCATAATGGAATAGGTGTGCACAGATATACTCCCTCTCTCAAAAATTAAGTTGATATTTTCGGAGTTAGCAGTGCACCAGCACAAAAGTAATTAAGCTAATCAAAATAAAAAGCAAACAGATCCAGCGTCTCTGGGTAATTTGCATGAGTCTTAAAATAGAGCCACAATTAAAAGCGCGATCGCACTTCCATCATCCTGTGTTCTAGAAAAAGAAGTTTCTGGTAGCCCTCGAATCTCGAAGCTTGGACAACAGCCCCTGCAACGGAGCGCCACATAATTTACCATGACTGCGACCTGTAATCGCCAGTATATAAATTTTGTATTTTGTCTTTATTTCTCAAATTACAACACAGAAGCTCGAAAAGTTAATTAGATTTATCTTGACTTGTTGTTAAACCTGTCGTACAAACACGTATATCGTATATAAGCTAGTTAGAATATATACTCTCAAAAATAATAAAGTTTCTGCGAGTAATTCCTGAGCTATCATAATGAATCTGAACATCAGTGTATGTATTAAACTCTTTACTGCATCGGTATTATTGAGTCAGAGTATAAATTTGTTGTCTATACCAAAGGCAGATGCTGCTAGTTTTAAATTTACCAAGATAGCAGATAAAAATACGACTACCCTTAGCGGCATTGGTTATGTTGATAGTACCCCAAGTATAAGTGGTAGCAATGTGGCTTTTAAAGGCTACGAGTATGTTAGACCAGGAAACTTTTCTGAAGTCATATATACCAAGACAGGAGTTGATGGAGCCTTAATTAAAATTGCAGATACAAATACGCCTATTCCTGGTGGTAAAGGTAATTTTACTCGTTTAGAAAATATAAGTTTAAGTGGTAGTAATGTAGTTTTTTGGGGTTCTGATTCTGATAGAAGAGGCGGTATATATACAAATACAGGAGTTGATGGAGCCTTAGTTAAAATTGCAGATACAAATACGCCTATTCCTGGTATTCCTCTTGGTAAAGGTAATTTTGTATCTGTCTATCACCCAAGTATAAGTGGCAACAATGTGGTTTTTGCAGCCAAAGAAACTCATACTCATCATGGTATATACGCAAATACAGGAATTGGTGGAGCTTTAATCGAGATTGCAGATGCAAACACACCTGGTCTTTTTGGTAATAGTAGTTTTAATTACTTACGGAATCCAAGTATAGATGGTCGCAATGTAGTTTTTTCGACTTATAGCACTGGCAAAAGAGGTGTATACACAAACACAGTAATTGATGGAGTCTTAGTCAAAATTGCAGATACAAGCACACCTATTCCTGATAGTGATGGCAATTTTAGTTACTTCTCTTCTCCAACCATAAGTGGTAACAATGTTGCTTTTTACGTGAGGGTTCTAATACAAGAGGAGTATATGCAAATATCGGTGTTGGTGGAGCCTTAGTCAAAATTGCAGATACAAACACACCTATTCCTGGTGGCGTTGGTAATTTCGTGTCTGTTTTAGAGCCTAGCATAAGTGGTAATAATGTGGCTTTTAGGAGCGTGAGTTTCAGGTACCCTAATCAATATAAATATGATAAATATGGTATTTACTTTTACGCTGATGGCATTATTAGCAAAGTAATTGACTCTGAAGACACCCTAGTTGCAAATAAAACCCTAGCAAGATTATTTTTTGGCAGTCATGGACTCGATGGTGAATCGTTGGCATTTTCTGCACATTTCACCGATGGTTCATGGGGAGTTTTTCAGGCAGACAGGATTTCTGAACCTGTACCAGAACCTTTAACTTTGGGAGGAACAGCAGTGGCTGGTGTTATCGGTTTCTGGTTTAAAAAGAAAAAGAAGAAAGTTGCTGTGTAGAAATACATATCAGTAATAATAAAAAGTGCGATCGCGCTTTTTTGATTACAATATTCTTCTCGACACTTTCAGCTAGTCGGTCAAAAATATTTGTTTCTGTAAAGTAGTTAAATTTCTGACTTTGTAAAGATAATAAAGTTTCTGTAATTAATTTCTGAGATATTACAATGAACTCGAAAATAGGTGTATCTATTGCACTCTTTACTGCATCGATAGTGTTGAGTCAAAGTATAAATTTATTGTCTATACAAAAGGTAAATGCTGCTGATTTTAAATTTACTAAGATTGCAGATAAAAACACACCTATTCCTAATAGTGTTGGTAATTTTCAATCATTTGGCAGCCCCAGTATAAGCGGTAATAATATTGCTTTTCAAGGTTATAATTTTGATAATTATGGCAGGATCAAAAACCAAGGCATATACGTTAGTACTGGTTTAAATGGAGGCTTAACCAAGATTGCAGATAAAAACACACTTATTCCCAGTGGCATTGGTAATTTTAGAACATTTGGTAGCCAAACTATAAGTGGTAATAGTATAGTCTTTGAAGGCTACGGTTATTACCATTATGGTAATGTTGATCAACAAGGCATATATGTTACTACACCGATAAACAGTGCTTTAACTAAATTTGTAGATAAAAATACACTTATTCCTGATTTCACTAGTAAAAAATACGTTAGAAACCCAAGTATAAGCGGTAGTAATATTGCTTTTATGACTGGTGAAGCTGACGAAACTGGCTACACTGAAAAACGAGGCATCTATGCTAACACAGGTGAAAATGGAGCCTTAATCAAGATTGCAGGTACAAATACACCTATTCCTGATAGCGACAGTAATTTTCATTACTTTGAAGGAATAAGTATAAGTGGCAGTAAGATTGCTTTTGCAGGTATCATTGAGGACAATTATTATGAAGCTTATCGCGAAATAGGTGTATATTTGTATGCTGATGGCGTTCTTAGTAAAGTAATTAGCAGTGCTGATACACTCGTTCCAGGTAAAACCATACGTAACATACATATGAGCAATCAGGGGCTTGATGGAGAGTCGTTGGCGTTTTTGACAGCCTTCAACGATAATTCAATGGCTATTTTTCGGGCAGACAGGATTTCTGAGCCTGTACCGGAGCCTTTAACCTTGTCAGGAACAGAAGTAGCTGGTGTTATCGGTTTCTGGTTAAAGAAGAAAAAGAAGAAAGTTGTTGTGTAGAAATGCATCTCAGTGTCGCTGTTATGGTGCGATCGCATCTTAAAATCACAACAAATCATCAGCCCTCATGAACTGCGTCTACCAAGAGACATGAAAATACCTCTTCACCTGTTCCCCCAACCCCGTTCCCCTATTTCCCATACACCCCAAACTACCTCGACAATCTGTTCTATTTGTCCTATGGTTTGGTAAGTTATTAACATAGCTTAAAAAAAACTGTAGTTAGGCAAATAAGGGGCAAACTTGAGTTACTATCTAGACGTTATTCCTCCTCACGGTGGGCAGTTGGTGAATCGGATTGCTACACCAGAACAAAAAGAAGTATTTCTCTCCAAAGCCGAGTTTTTGCCACGAGTGCAACTAGATGCGCGGGCTGTTTCCGATCTAGAAATGATTGCGATCGGTGGTTTTAGTCCCCTAACTGGTTTTATGAACCAAGAGGACTACAATCGCGTTGTTGCCGAAATGCGTCTGGCTAATGGTACTGTGTGGTCAATTCCGATTACCCTATCGGTAACAGAAGAAGTAGCAGCCCCACTGAGTGAAGGTGGTTTGATTCGTCTAGATAATCCCGAAGGACAATTTATCGGGGTGTTAGAACTCATACAAAAGTATACCTACGACAAGAAGCACGAAGTCATCAATGTCTACCGCACTGATGATCAAAACCATCCTGGTGTACAGGTAGTATACAATCAGGGTTCTGTAAATCTTGCAGGTGACGTGTGGTTATTAGAACGCGCTCCTCATCCCCAATTCCCTGCTTACCAAATCGATCCCGCTGAGTCTCGGAAATTATTCAAGCTCAGAGGATGGAAAACAATTGTTGGTTTCCAAACTCGCAACCCTATTCATCGCGCTCATGAATACATCCAAAAGTGCGCAATGGAAACTGTAGATGGACTATTTTTACATCCGTTAGTAGGAGCAACAAAGGACGATGACATTCCTGCCGATGTACGGATGCAGTGCTATGAAATTTTGCTAGAGAAATACTATCCCCAAGATAGAGTCATTCTAGCTATCAATCCTTCGGCAATGCGTTATGCTGGCCCTCGTGAGGCTATTTTCCATGCCCTCATCCGTAAGAACTACGGCTGTACTCACTTTATTGTCGGGCGGGATCACGCAGGTGTGGGAAATTACTACGGTACTTATGATGCTCAATACATCTTCGATGAGTTTTCTCAAGCAGAAATTGGCATTGTGCCGATGAAGTTTGAACACGCCTTTTACTGTACCCGCACCAAGCAAATGGCTACGACTAAAACAAGTCCTAGTAAACCCGAAGAACGGATTCACCTGTCGGGTACAAAAGTGCGGGAAATGCTGCGCCGGGGCGAATTACCCCCTCCAGAATTTTCCCGCCCAGAAGTGGCGGCAGAGTTAGCACGAGCAATGCGAATACCTGTCAACGTTTAATGTTTATCTATATTCACAAACAGTCTTAAAGCAAACTTTACACTACAGTCCTCAGCCCGATAAGCTTAATAAGCTGATGGACTGAGTGCTGGTGGCTAATTATGAAGCGGCGGACGTTTTTACAACGGTTTGGCTCCCTACTCGCGGTATTGGGTTTAACAGAGGCTGAGTGGTTTAGCTTAGGAAATCGCTATCAGCAAGCGTTAGCACAACCCAGTCCGCGTAAATTAGCTTTATTGATAGGTATTAATCAGTACCAGCAAAGCCAGATTCTCAATGGTTGTCTGACGGATGTAGAACTACAAAAAGAACTTTTGATTCACCGTTTTGGTTTTCAACCGTCGGATGTTTTGGCTTTGACTGATGAACAAGCAAGTAGAGAATTTATTGAGTCTGCTTTTTTAGAACACTTAGTTAAGCAAGCAAAACTAGGTGATATAGTTCTTTTCCACTTTAGTGGCTATGGCAGTCGTGTCAGGTTGGGAACCTCGTCAGAAGCAGTGCAAAATGCTTTGGTTACCGCCGATAGCGCAGATAATAAATCACAGGCAACAAAAACTGTTAACTACTTGTTGGAAGATACGCTGATGTTAATGTTGCGATCGCTTTCAACAGAACGAGCAACAGCAGTATTAGACACCAGTTACTATACTCCCACTACCTTTTTGCCCACAGGTTTACGAATTCGCAGCCGTCAAATGGCAATAGAATCGATTGTGGCAGCAGCAGAACTTGACTTACAAAAACAGCTGCGAGAAAAAGCTGCAACAGAATTATCGGCAGTAGTGTTGTCTGCAACCGCCGATCCCAACCAGGTAGCGCAGGAAGTACAGTTATCTGGTTTTAGTGCCGGGTTATTTACTTACGCTCTGACACAGTATCTGTGGGAGGCTACCCCAGCAACAACAATTCCGATCTCAATCTCTCGTGTAGGAAGTGTGATGCAGCAGTTTGGTAGCACGCAACAACCAAACTTACTCATAGGTAAGAAAAATCAACAGCGAGTTACCTTGAGTGATGCCTTTGTTCCCCTATCTCTCCAGAGTGCAGAAGGAGTAGTAACAGCCGTTGAAGATGAGGGAAAAACAGTACATCTGTGGTTGGCAGGATTACCTGTACAAGTGCTGGAACACTATGGAGCAAACTCTCGATTGACTTTGGTGAGTCAACAGGGAGCAACTGCACAGTTAGTTTTGCGATCGCGCAATGGATTGACAGCAAAAGCCCAAATTGCTTCTGGTTCTGAAAGTAAAATTATTCCACAGGTAGGACAACTAGTTCAAGAAACAGTACGAGTCTTACCGCGCAATATTAATTTAACCGTTGCTCTGGATGGGGGATTAGAGAGAATTGAGCGGGTAGATGCTACTAGCGCCTTTGCAACAGTTGAACACGTGAGCAGTGTAGTAGCAGGAGAACAACCAGCTGATTATGTATTTGGCGAACTTCCAGATGGCAAAACAAAAGATTTGATCGCCTCGACTGCATTGATAGTTTCTCCCAGTCGTTACGGTTTATTTTCTTTGGGCAGTGAACTGATTCCCAGCACTATTGGTGAAGCGGGAGAAGCGGTAAAAGTCGCAGTACAACGCCTCAAACCAACTTTGCAAACTTTGCTGGCAGCAAAATTATGGCGACTCACAGACAATGAAGGCTCTTCCCGTTTAAGTGTCAAAGCAACCCTAGAGATAGTGAACAGCATCGCACCTCGTGTGGTGATGCAACGCGAAACTATGCGAACTCTGGGTGCAGAAACTGCTAGTAAAAAACAAGTAAATACCGAACCTGGACGTATCCCAATTGTGCCAATCGGTAGTAAGATCCAGTACCGTATCCAAAATTTGGGTACGCAGCCAATATATTTTATGCTGTTAGGATTAAATAGCGCCAAGAATGCGATCGCCCTTTACCCGTGGCAAAAAGAAACTGAAAGCGAAGATGGCACCAATAATGCATCGCTTGAGGATATTGTCATTGCTCCGGGAGAAACTTTGACTTTGCCACAATCTACTACTGGTTTTGAATGGGTGATCCAAGGGCCTGCCTTTTTTAGTGAAAATCAATTAATCTTTAGTACAGCCCCATTTACCCAAACTCGCAATGCTTTAGAAACTACTAAACACCCGCGAGCAGATCGACAACGCATTCAACCATTGCTTAACCCCTTAGAGGTTGCCAACGCCCTACTACAAGACTTACACAATGCTAGTCCGGTGAAAGCCGAGATGAATATCTCAACTGCTGAGTCTTATGTGTTGGATGTAAATAATTGGGCTAGTTTGGGTTTTATGTATCAAGTTATTTAAGTAGTTAAAAAATATAGGGAACACAAAGAGGTATTTTCAGGTGAGGAGGGCAGATGATATTTCTTCTCTAGCGATAGAAATCATCTGCCCTCACCGCCATATCCCAAACTGGGCTATTACAGGACTTACGCACGAGTTATGGAATAATAAACCACACAGACGCAGGGTTCTAAATATACTTTTTCAATATCAACTCCAATTTGTCCTTCGTCACCATCGGAACTTTATCTAAGGGCGTTAAAATTGCATACTTCAAAGCTGAGTGAGCTGCACTAGGCGGTGGATTTTCGCTCAATCGCCGTACGGTTTCTTGAATTACTTTCTGTGCATTTACAGCATTACGCTGCAAATTATTTACTATCATATCTACTGTCACGCTGTCATGATCTGAATGCCAGCAATCATAATCTGTTGCTAGTGCCAAAGTTGCATAGGCTATTTCTGCCTCCCGTGCTAACTTTGCCTCCGGTAAATTTGTCATCCCAATTACCGTTGCACCCCAACTACGGTAAAGATTTGATTCTGCTTTGGTAGAAAATGCTGGCCCTTCCATGCACACATAGGTACCACCTTGATGTAGAGTAACATCTGGTAGCTTGAGAGAAGCGATCGCCTCTGTTAACACTCTTGCCAAGTTCCGGCAAATTGGATCGCCAAAAGCAATGTGAGCAACAATTCCTTCTCCAAAAAATGTAGATACCCGATTTTTAGTTCTATCAATAAATTGATCGGGAACTACCATATCTAGTGGTTTTACTTCTTCCTTTAAGGAACCAACTGCACTTGCCGAGATTAAATACTCTACGCCCAATTGTTTCATCGCATAGATATTGGCACGAAAGGGCAACTCTGTAGGTAAAAGTGTATGATTGCGACCATGACGTGCTAAGAAAGCTACTCGTGTCCCCTCCAAATTTCCCACAATTAAAGCATCAGACGGATAACCAAAAGGTGTCTGAATTTGCACCTCTTCTACATCTTTGAGGGCATCCATCTTATACAAGCCGCTGCCACCAATGATCCCAATTTGAGCTTCAGCCATTATTTTTAACCTCTAGCTTTCTGCAATGCCAAGTTATTTTACTGGCAAATGCGTACATAACTAAATCGATGGCAGATTTGTTGGCGTTTTTGATCTATAAAGTCTGATTCAGATTCCTAGCTCCTAACTTTCCACGCGATAAATTACTAATCAAACATAATATTGTGTCTAGCAATATTATTAAGTAACGCAAATAACTGATACATTTTGTGATGTGAGCCACACTAATAAAGGAGTTTTGAAGCAATCGCAATGGATGTAGATGAACTTCTCATACGCTATCAAGCAGGAGAGAGGAATTTTAAAGGCGCTAACCTTATTGGTGGTTATTTGTATGGAGTAGATCTGAGTGGGGCAAATTTACAAGGAGCATCTCTGAGCGAAGTAGATTTGAGTAAAGCTAATTTAGAAGGAGTTAATCTTAAAGAAGCTTCTCTAAATGGGGCTAATCTTATAGGAGCTAACCTAACTGGGGCAAACTTAAGTGGAGCTAATCTTTACGAAGCAAAACTTACAGGAGCTATTCTCGATGGTGCTCATCTGAAGATGGCAGACTTAATAGATGCTGATTTTACTGCTGCTAACCTACAGGGAGCAAATTTGTACGGAGCATATCTCAATGGCACCCTGTTGCAAGGTGCAATCATGCCAGATGGCACAATTCATGAGTAAACAGTTATCGGTTATCAGTTAAGTAGTTGTGCAAAATCAAATTTATTCGTGCAGACAGGGAACTCTTAACAGGGAACAGCAAAACAATGTGTGTAATTAATTCTGTTTAAGTGCTTACTACTCAATTATTATTCACTGTCAGTAGATCTAAAACTTTTCAATTCAGACAGTCATGTAATAAATCACACAACGGGAACATGAAAATTTGACTCTTCCTACACCCTTACACCCTTACACCCCCACACCCATTTTCAAGACAGACAGGGTGTGGAGTGTAGGGAGCACTGCGGTGGTGAGGTAACGCACCCTTGCGTCTCGACTTGTAGCAACTAGCGTCAAGCGGCGTTTTAGGATGTAGGGAAGAGATTTATGATTTTTTTGGACGGTTGAACTACAGTAGCCACTTATCATTACAAATTTTCTCTATACCCTACACCCCATCATGCCAGTCAGATGTCTCTTCCCACAACGAACGCACTGTCTCGTTACGGCACTGGCTCTCTACACCTAGCCTCAACAGATAAATTTGGTGTACTGACTATTTGCTATCTCCCCAATCTTGTTAACTGATGTGACGTTTCTAAATATTTTGAAATAATCAATAAACTTATCAAAATAGAAAGTTATACACAGCAAATGGTAAACTTAAAGATTGAGCATCTAATGTTCGCCTACCATAATGAAAAATCCACTTCATTCTGACGCTACGGCAATAAAGTAACACAGGTGACACATTTCCATAAATTTGATATTTTAAAAGTTTCAATTATCAACAAACATATATTGGACATCTGAAAAATCTCTATTTTATGATGCTCATACAAAAGCCTTTCAGGAATCCATAATGTCAGAAAATTTTAGAAGTAGAGTTGTTACCCAAGGAGTGCAGCGATCGCCTAATCGTGCCATGCTCCGTGCTGTTGGTTTTAAAGATGAGGATTTCATTAAACCAATAGTTGGTATTGCTAACGGGTACAGCACCATCACCCCTTGCAATATGGGGATAAATAAACTAGCACAACGGGCAGAAATTGGTGTTAAACAAGCTCTTGCAATGCCCCAACTATTCGGCACAATTACAATCAGCGATGGCATTTCGATGGGAACCGAGGGGATGAAATACTCCTTGGTGTCGCGAGAAGTAATTGCCGATTCGATCGAAACCGCCTGCAACGGGCAAAGTATGGATGGAGTACTAGCAATTGGCGGCTGTGATAAAAATATGCCAGGCGCAATGCTAGCGATCGCCCGCATGAATATCCCTGCGATTTTTGTTTACGGTGGTACGATTAAACCCGGACACTACAACGGACGTGATTTAACTGTCGTCAGTTCTTTTGAAGCTGTGGGAGAATATAGTGCCGGAAAAATAGATGATCACGAGCTTTTGGAAGTTGAGCGTCGTGCTTGCCCTGGTGCTGGTTCTTGTGGGGGAATGTACACAGCTAACACCATGTCTTCTGCATTTGAGGCAATGGGGATGAGTCTGCCCTATTCTTCAACAATGGCGGCGGAAGATGAAGAAAAAGCCGATAGTACGGAAAAATCGGCATTTGTATTAGTAGAAGCAATTCGCAAGCAAATTTTACCTCGTCAAATTATCACTCGCAAGTCAATCGAAAATGCGATTTCGGTAATTATGGCAGTAGGTGGTTCCACAAATGCCGTATTGCATTTTTTGGCGATCGCTCGTGCTGCTGGTGTCGAACTTTGCCTTGATGACTTTGAAGCTATTCGCGCTCGTGTTCCAGTTTTGTGTGATTTGAAACCTAGTGGTAGATACGTAGCTACGGATTTGCACAAGGCTGGTGGTATTCCCCAAGTGATGAAAATGCTACTAGTACATGATTTATTACACGGTGATTGTCTCACCATCACTGGTCAAACAATTGCTGAAGTATTGGAAAATATACCAGATGAGCCATCACCGAATCAAGATGTCATCCGTCCTTGGCAAAATCCAATGTATTCTCAGGGACATCTAGCTATCCTTAAAGGTAATTTGGCAACCGAGGGTGCAGTAGCAAAAATTACTGGTGTAAAAGTCCCAAAAATTACTGGCCCGGCAAGAGTATTTGAATCGGAAGAATCTTGCTTGGATGCTATTTTAGCCAAGAAAATTAATGCTGGTGATATAATCATTATCCGCTACGAAGGGCCAAAAGGAGGCCCCGGTATGCGAGAAATGCTGGCTCCCACCTCGGCAATCATCGGGGCTGGCTTGGGTGATGCTGTGGGATTAATTACCGATGGGCGCTTCTCTGGCGGTACTTACGGTATGGTAGTAGGGCATGTTGCACCAGAAGCAGCAGTTGGAGGTGTGATCGCTTTAGTAGAAGAAGGTGATACCATCACCATTGATGCCCAGACTCGTTCGTTGCAGTTGCACGTATCCGATGAAGAATTAGCTCGTCGTCGTCAAAGTTGGCAACCCCGCCCACCTCGTTATACCAAGGGTGTGTTGGCGAAGTATGCCAAGTTAGTGTCTTCTAGTAGTTTGGGTGCGGTAACGGATTTGGATTTATTTTAGTTGTGAGTCATTAGTCAAATTAATTTTGACTAATGGCTGTCTTTTGACAATGACAGGACTTACGCAAAAACTCTCTCAAACTCTTATCTCTTTGTGTTCTCTGTGTCCTTTGTGGTTTGTTTTTCGCTACTGCTACATAAGTTCTAAGTGATTACAAAAAATTTGGTTACTTTTTGATAGAGTGTATAAATGCTAGTGTTTTCAAACGCAGAGGAACGCAGAGTAAGCGCAAAGGTGCGCGGAGTAAGCATCATAACTAAACTATTGGTGCTGATATTAAACCCTCCGCCTCTAGTACCGCTGCAAGTCGTAAAATCAGCGCTTCGTTGTATGGTGCAGCTATTAATTGCACTCCCAAAGGTAAAGCATTTGGAGTTTGAATTGGCACTGATAAAACGGGTAAGCCAATGAATGATAACGGTTGAGTGAATAATCCTAAATGAGGGCGGACAAAAATTTCTTCTCCATCTAAAATCATGGTTTGTTGCCCGATTAACGGTGCAGAAATGGGGGTTGTGGGGGCAAGAATTACATCTACTGTTTGAAAAACTTCACGGACTCGATCTCGATACCATCTTCTAAATCGTTGGGCTTGAATGTACCAATTACTAGGAATTAAAGCACCTGCAAGAAAGCGATCGCGTGTGGCTGGATCGAAATCTTGAGGACGTTGACGCAATTTTTCTAAATGCAGATTTGCTCCTTCGCAGGCTGTAATTACAAATGCTGCGGCACGGGCGCGATCAGCTTCGGGTATAGTGACGTATTCAGTAATATTTAAAGCATCAGCTACTTTTTGCACTGCTTCTAGTGCTTCTGGATTTGCCCCTTTGCAGAAATAATCACCTGCAATGGCAATTCGCAAGCCATCAATACCTTGATTTATTTGTAACAAACAATATTCGGGAGGGCGTTGAGTACAAACTGGATCGCGTTCATCTTCTCCTTGAAGTACATCAAAAGCTGTGGTAATGTCTCGTACAGAACGCGCAAAGGGGCCAATGTGGTCAAAACTGCTGGAAAATAAAGCTACACCAGCACGGGATAACCTTCCGTAAGTGGATTTAAAACCAAAAACGCCACACAAAGCAGCGGGTACGCGAATCGAACCGTTAGTATCAGAACCCAGTGTCAAGGGAACTAATCCAGCTGCCACCGCCGCCGCTGAACCACCCGATGAACCACCAGCGACTCGCTTTAAATCGTGGGGGTTGTGAGTTGCACCGTAATGGGCATTTTCTGTGACGAACCCGTAGGCGTACTCATCCATATTCAACGCACCTACGAGTACTGCTCCCGCTTGTTTTAACCGCGCCACTGCCGTTGCGTCTTGGGTAGCTGGAGGATTTTCAGCATTGATTTTTGCTCCTGCTAGCGTTGTCAAACCAGCAATATCAAAAAGGTTTTTCACCGCAAAGGGAACACCAGCAAGTAAACCGGGGTTTTTACCTTGGGCTATTTCCCTGTCTATCTTTTGTGCATCTGTGAAAGCAGTCTCAGCAGTTACAGCCGTAAAACAGTTCAATTCATTATCTCGCGCTGCAATACGTTTGAGGGCAGCTTGCGTAATTTCTGTAGCGCTCACTTTGCCTTTACGTACAGCATTTGCGATTGTGACTGCATCGGCTGAGTTTATATTCATGGTTCAAATACAGTTGCTGCTTCAATTTCTTCGGGTAAGGGAAAAGAATTTACAAGTTGAGCGATCGCACTAATTCTTTCAAAATTTGCTACCACCCCATCTCTATATTCATCCCTAAGATCCAAATCCAATAAGCATACTAACTGATCAACATATTCACCTACATTAAACTTTTTCTTTTCCATCTTTGCGTCCTTTACATAAATTGGGTAGTTTCATTCTTGCATTTGTACTCTTGTCCACCAAGAAATAAATTTCAAATGCTCTAAGCTAAGTCTGATAGAGCAGACTAAGTAAAATTTGCAGTCAGTTTTAACTGACAGTAGCTCTAAGCCTGGTAATTCAGTTCCAGGCGTTTTAGAAGGTGCAATAGTGAATAGCTTGTTTCCCAATTCTCAATCACAGCTAAAGATTTTTCTACCCATCCAGATTTGTTCTTTTTACTAAACTTTTCCGGGTAAGTTATGCTTGCGTAGTTGCTTATAGTTATAAAAACCAAAAACCAGCCAGAATATTAGAATGAAAGATGTCAGTAACAAAATTGGAATAGAGCCAAACTTAACGATTAAAGGCGGTGCAGCAGCAGTAAATAAGCCTCCACCAACAATAGGCTCAAAAAGTAATTGTTTGTAAGCAAAACTCTCAAAAGCACTGGAGCGATTATCTGGATCAACCATTCGCAATAATAATAATCCAGTAGAAGTCACACCCATAGATTGTCCCATATCACCAATGCCACGTTCAAACCAGTAGAAAGGTAGCAGGCGAGGCGCTAAAAATACAAAAGCACAAACATTCCAAGCAATACCAGCAACTGACAAAACGACAAAAGGAGCAAAATTATCACCAAGTACAGATAGGGAAATTGTTGCTAGTGCTGTGATAATTGTGATATCTAATGCCAACCCACCAATTCGTTCCATCAGAGGGCGACTAATTAAATAAGTTCGTCCTGTACGGATGAGTATATATTGCACAATAATTCCGCCAATTAGGGCGATGGGGAATAGCGGCACGTAAGCCATCAATTGCAGTCCGCCTCTACCCCAAGTTACTGATTCAATCCAGCGCAAAGCTTCTAATATTAGCCAGCCGAAGGCGATCGCTAATCCAACAAAACCAAAATTCAGTGATAGAGGATCAATTAGTAATTCGCGGAATAAATTTTCTCTAGCAATTGTAATACTTGGGTGTTCCTCTGGAAGATGGCTGTCTTGTATTTCCAAGCCAGGTGAAGGTTCGCGATTGACTTGGATGCGTTCTGTGCGTCGTCCCCAATGTATCAAAAATGTACCTGCAACTACACCCGAAACTAGTCCCACCGTCGCTAAAGCCAAAGATAAATCAGCACCAGCAGCAAACCCTAATTCAGTGAAAGTTGGTGCCATACCTGCTGCTGTGCCGTGTCCGCCTTCAAAGGCAACTTCGATTAAACAAGCCGCGATCGGAGGTAAGCCAAAAAGTGGTGTTAATACGGTTATGCCTAGTAGCAATCCTACTACATATTGTCCCCAGGCGATCGTTTGACCGAAAGCCACTTGTGGGGAAGCTTTACGCCAAAATTCTCGCCATCCTGGAACGTAAAGTCCAAGAAATATAGTGGCAAAAACGACATTTATAAAAATACTGGGAGACTGCGCCCACACCGCCTGCACAGTTTCCGGAAATATACCTTTGACAAGAGGAGATTCTGGATTTACTGCTTTGACAACAGCACCAAAAGCACCCGAACCCAGTAGCAAGGCTATAATACCAGCGACAACTGAACTAGGTATGTACAGCGATCGCAAAAACCAAAGGCGTTGTCTGATCAACCGCCCCACCAAGATTAATATAGCAATGAGAATATAAGCCCAAAATACGTCTATGAGTTTGAACATGGCGTTGTTTCGCAGTTGCCTTTAAGAGCTTTGCTTAATTAGAGAATAAATTTTTATCTTTAGATTCTCTAGGAGTCTTGGCATCTTGGCAACGGGGAACCATGCACGGCGATCAATCAAGGAGAGAACTCTGGGTTCTTGATGAAAACCTCTCTTCTCTAGTCCCTAGTCTCTAGCCCTTAGCCCCTATTCTCTAACTAGCGCTCTAGAACAGCAGCATTGCAAAAGCTAAGTCTTTCATAATATAGTTTAATTAATAAGAATATTCTCAATAATCATATTTGCATAACAGCGAATAAACTCCTATATTTTTAGTAATTTTTGTAAAACTACAATTTTATTAAGCTTTAACAAAAATGACAATAAATATCAAGATTAGAGAGTTTGAGGATCTGCGAGACGAACTGATTAAGAACGGTGAGGCAGTTTATTGCTCAGACGGTTTTGACTGCGTTATGGAGTGGAACCACCGATTTGGTTTAGCTAAATGGCGTGAAATTCAGTTGCGTCCTGGACTGTTTATTTGGATTTATGATGAGGAACACCACGTTAGCTGGAGTTTGCAAGAGCAGCATCGTGAGATTCGTTACATAACACTTGCTTTCCAGTTGTTAGGAAATTACCAGGTGTTACAGGAAGGCATAAAGGATAATTTCTACAAGGAAGAGACAGGAAAAACTTATTTGTACAGTGTGCCTGGAGCTAAAGAAGTCGAAACTTACTCAGCCCAATCCCGATTGCTCAGAGCTAGAATTCATCTCGATCTAGATTTTTTAAGCACAATTAGCAGCGATCAATCTAATTTATTACCTTGTGACTTACAGTTATTGCTAGAGGGAAAAGAGGGAAGACGTTTTTACCTCACAGCCGGAGAGATAACCTCTGCAATGCAAGTTGCTTGGTCTCAATTTTTGAATTGTCCTTATCAGGGGACGATGAAGCGGCTTTATTTGGAAAGTAAGGCTTTGGAATTAATCACCTTGCAGTTTGTCCAATTAATGGAGAATAACACAGAAAAATGCTTGTGTGATGGTCTGCGAGCCACCGATATCGATCGCATTCATCAAGCAAAAGATATTTTAATTCGCAATCTTGAGAATCCACCGTCGCTGATTGGATTAGCTCGACAAGTGGGATTGAATGATTACAAGCTAAAAATCGGCTTTCGTTACCTGTTTGGGACAACAGTATTTGGTTACTTGCACCAATATCGGATGGAGCGATCGCAACAGTTGCTGCGAGAAACCCAAATGAGTGTAACTGAAGTAGCGCACACGGTTGGTTATGCTTGTCCAACATCTTTCAGTACTGCATTTCGCAAAAAATTCGGGGTAAATCCCCGTTCTTATCGAGCCTGATCTGTTTGTGGTAAAAACTTGATTTTAGAGAAACTTTAACAAAAAGATCCGTGTAGCAAAGAAAAGATCCGTCTAGAAAAGGACAGGTTTACCTAAAATATCGTATTGTCATATCTAACTTCTTGAGAGTAATTCTCAAGTTTTTTAGGTGTGCGGTAATGAGTGTCAATCAACAACAAGTCTTAAATCGAGTTGGGTTAGCGATCGCCTGTCAATTACTCAAGTTTCGATAGTTCGAGTCTCTCCTAGCCTTTTAAAAATCTACCTGAAAAAGTCATACAGTGGCGACATTATACAAGATGCGGGTTTGTCTCGTCCGCCAGTTCAGAATCAGCAAGACAGATGGGAAGATATATCTGCCGAATCTATTGATCGAGTAAACAGCGATATCATTTTTGTTGCTTACGATCATCCTCAAGACTCTTTTTTAAAGTCTTTTAAAAGTAATCCTTTGTGGTTAAATTTGAAAGCTGTTAAGCAAAATCAAGTATATGAAGTTGATAGTCAATATTGGATTGGTGGCTCTAGTATTATTGGCGCAAACCACATTATTGATGACTTATTTCAGTATCTAAGTTAAAAAATCAAGAAAAAAGCAATTTTATATAAATTGTAAATTTTACTTTTCCCCAACAAATACAAAATTATCACTTATGTAAAAACTCCTCAAAATTTATTTCTCCGTGTCCTTTGTGTTCTCTGTGGTTAATCTTTCAGTAATAAGTGCGCAAGACCTGAAAATTCTAAATAATTCAAACTGGACAAGTTTATTATGCCAAAACACATCCTATATATCTGCAAATCATGCAATGCCCAATCCAACGAAGAAAAAAATCATAAACAGCCAGAAGGTCTTTGTTTGTTCAATCAATTACAACTTCTACATCAAAATTGGTCAAAAAATTCAGAGCTAGAAATTCAAGCTGTTGATTGTTTGTGGTCTTGCAGTCATCCGTGTGTCGTTGCTTTATCTGGTGCTGATAAATTTACATATTTATTGATGGACTTGCCCTTATCAGAAAGTGCTATCGCCCTCCTACAATTGAGCGAAATTTATCTTGATAGCAATGATGGAGTTATTCCTTGGAGTAAATTTCCCAAGGGACTCAAGTCAGATACAGTAGCTCGGATTCCATCTTTTTCAATTGCAAAACCTAACCTCTAACTCATGCGTACTTTTATTATTATCTGGTTAGGTCAATTGGTTTCCACTATTGGTAGTCGCCTAACTGATTTTGCCATTGAAATTTGGGTTTGGGAAAATACAGGTCAAGCAACTGCTTTATCTTTAATTGGTTTTTTTTACTTTTTACCTAACATTTTTATTAGCCTAATTGCTGGGGTGATTACAGACCGATGGAATCGCAAATTATTGATGATTGTGGGCGATATCGGTGCTGCATTAGCAACTGTAGTAATGGTTATTCTCTACTTAGGTGGTAATTTACAAATTTGGCAAGTTTATATTATCGGCACTATCAAAGGAAGTTTTTCGCAAGTTCAAGGCTTATCCTATTCTGCATCAATTGGATTGCTTGTGCCTAAGCAAAAATATATTCGTGCTATCAGCATGGGATTTTTCTCTTATTACGGTTCGGAAATGATTGCTCCCGCGCTGGCTGGTATTTTGTATTATGCAATTCCCTTTTTTGGCATCGCATTAATTGATTTCTTAACCTTTTTATTTGCAATTACGACTGTATTGCTTGTGCATATTCCTCAACCCATTCTGACTGAAACAACACCAAACGACCGCCTCAATATTTGGGAAGATCTGCAATCCGGTTGGAATTATCTCAAAGGCTATCCCAGCTTACTCTTGCTTTTGGTTCTATCGTCTCTTTTTTGGTTGTTTCTCTCTATTAGCGACGCGATTTATTCACCACTGATTCTCGCTCGTACAGAAAATAATGCTGAGGTTTTAGGATATGTCTTAGCTGCTGCTGGTTTAGGAGGGGTAACCAGTGCTGTCATTCTCAGTACTTGGGGAGGCTTAAAACGTCGAATTGACGGAGTGTTGCTTGGCATAATTAGTACTGGTTTGAGTAAAGCTATTTTTGGCTATTCTCAAGTGCTATGGATTTGGTTTCCGTCTCAGTTTTGCGCCTCTGCCAGTATAACTTTGAGAGGCAGTAGTAAACAGGCGATTTGGTTGAGTAAGGTGATCCCAGAGATGCAGGGACGGGTATTTGCAACTGAGAATATGATTCAGCAAATCATGGGGGCAAGCGCTTACCTGATTGCGGGGCCTCTTGCCGATCGCATATTTGAACCTGCAATGAGTCCTGGTGGTTATCTTGCTCCCATTTTCGGTAATGTCCTGGGCGTAAAACATGGTGCTGGGATTGCACTTTTGTTCTCATCGTGTGCG
Source organism: Chlorogloeopsis sp. ULAP02 (assembly GCF_038404745.2). NCBI lineage: Bacteria > Bacillati > Cyanobacteriota > Cyanophyceae > Nostocales > Chlorogloeopsidaceae > Chlorogloeopsis > Chlorogloeopsis sp. ULAP02. Next base: position 37,417 of record NZ_JAYKTT020000027.1, read on the forward strand.
ATCGCTATGTTGCTGGTTGGAATATGTGGATATTTCTTACAACCCATACGAGAGATGGAGTCGATTGTACCGGATCGCGACTCAGTTTTATAACGCGCATCTAGTTTGACATTGCAATTTAGTTTAAAAATGGTCTTGAGAAAATGAAATTGGATAAATTGTTTCAAAGCCTGCTGCTGACGAGTGCGATCGCCCTTTTGCTCGGCACTCCTGCAAAAGGTGAAAAAGTGGGAGAGGATGTTCGAGAAACCAACAACAATATTCCCCAACTGAGCGAAATCGAACTTCCTGCGACAAGTGCAATGATGTTGGTACAAACACCAACTAACTCTCCAGCACAGGGGGATATTATCCAAGTTACGGGAGTGCAAGCTAAACCCACCGATAAAGGCGTGGAGGTTATTTTACAAACCCCTGTTGGAGAACAACTGCAAATCACAAATCGCAGTGAAGGGAATAACTTTATTGCTGACATTTCCAATGCCCAATTGCGTTTACCCAGTGGCGATGCGTTCACATTTCGTTCCCAAAAACCTGTTGAGGCGATTACTGAGATAACAGTCACGAATTTAGATGCCAATACTATCCGGGTGACAGTAACAGGTGAGGCAGGATTGCCGACAGTTGAGCTATTTGACAGTGATGAGGGTTTGATTTTTGGCTTGACACCTGCGGCAACGGCGATGCAGCCTGAGCCAGAGCAGCCGACGACTGAGACACCATCGGCAGAGGCGGATGAGCCAATTGAGTTAGTGGTGACGGGAGAGCAAGATGGGTATCGCGTACCGAATACTTCAACTGTAACGCGGACAGATACCCCCTTGCGCGATATTCCCCAATCGATTCAAATCATTCCTCAAGAAGTGCTACGCGATCAACGCGCCAACATTACCAGTGCGCTCCTTAATGCCCCAAGCGTCCGCAACACAGCTCCTTCTAACTTTGACGCATTGCGGTTGCGAGTTCGGGGATTTGTTAGCACTCCTACGCTAAATGGGTTCAAAGAGTCTAACGTCAGAGTTTCTAACGTTGGATCTGATCTGACAGGAATTGAAAGAATCGAAATCCTCCAAGGCCCAAACTCGATTCTATTTGGTGCATCCTCACCAGGCGGAACTGTTAATTTTGTCACAAAACAGCCACTTCGCGATCCCTTCTACTTCATAGAAGCAACCGTTGGAAGTTTTAACTTTTATCGTGGAGAAGTAGATTTGTCTGGGCCATTAGATGAATCTAAGAAAGTACTGTATCGGCTCAATGCATCTTACAGAGATCAAGAGTTTTTTACTGACTTTAGCAAAACCACAAACCTGGTAATTGCCCCATCTTTAAGTTTTGAGCTTGGCAAGAATACTAATCTAACCATTGAAGGAATTTATAAGACTCTAGACCAAGACAACTATAACTTGGGTTTGCCAGTAGTTGGGACAATACTTACTAACCCAAATGGCAAGATACCTCGTACCCGCATCACAAACGAAGGTGATCTTGATGTTACGACTGGAATGATTGCATATAGATTGGAGCATAAATTTAGTGAGAGTTGGTCGTTAAGCAATGCGTTTCGAT
>NZ_JAYKTT020000028.1:0-2417 GCF_038404745.2 Chlorogloeopsis sp. ULAP02
AAAATCCGGACTAAAACACAAAATACTAGCAGACAAAATCATGACTAATTCTAACGATCGCCTACAACGTCAAGTCTTACCTATTCCGGACATTCAACCAATTGGACTCACCACCTTCGACGCAAAAGACCCCAACACCCAATATCCCCCCATTGTCCCCCTACGTCCTCCTACAGGTGCGCCGAATGTGCTAGTGATTTTACTCGATGATGTGGGGTTTGGCGCTTCTTCTGCCTTTGGCGGCCCTATTCAGACACCAAGCGCCGAAAGATTAGCCCAAAACGGACTGAAATATAATCGCTTTCATACCACAGCCCTTTGCTCTCCCACTCGCGCTGCTCTTTTGACTGGACGCAACCATCATTCCGTTGGCTTTGGCGCGATTACTGAAATGGCCACTTCTGCCCCCGGTAATAACTCTCTGCGTCCCAATACCTGCGCTCCTCTAGCGGAAATTCTCAAGCTCAATGGCTACTCTACCGCTCAATTCGGCAAGTGTCATGAAGTTCCCGTGTGGGAGACGAGTCCGATGGGGCCATTCACTAGCTGGCCTACAGGTGGCGGCGGTTTTGAATATTTTTACGGATTTATCGGCGGCGAAACCAATCAGTATTACCCTGCACTCTACGAGGGAACGACTCCCATTGAACCCGATCAAACCCCAGAAGAAGGATACCATCTTACCTCAGACATGACCCGTAAGGCGACTAGCTGGGTACGCCAGCAAAAAGCTCTCATGCCCGATAAACCATTCTTCATGTATTTCGCTCCTGGTGCCACCCATGCTCCTCACCATGTCCCCAAAGAATGGGCGGATAAGTACAAAGGACAGTTTGATCAAGGCTGGGATCGGATACGAGAGGAAACCCTCGCCCGTCAAAAACAACTGGGAATCGTTCCCCCCGATACGGAATTAACGCCTCGTAGTGAAGGGATTGCCGCTTGGGATGACGTACCAGAGCCGATGAAACCGATTTTAGCTCGTCAGATGGAAGTGTATGCGGGCTTCTTGGAACACACCGACTATCATATTGGTTTGTTGATCGATGCCCTAGCGGACTTGGAAATCCTCGATCATACCCTGATCTATTACATTATTGGCGATAACGGAGCCTCTGCTGAGGGATCGCTCCAAGGCACGTTTAACGAAATGGTGACGCTTCAGGGGTTTGCCCATTTAGAAACCGCAGATTTCTTGAGCGAACGTATCGACCAATTTGGGGGGCCAGAAGCCTACAATCATTATGCGGTGGGTTGGGCGCATGCCATGTGTACCCCCTATCAGTGGACGAAACAGGTTGCTTCCCACTTTGGCGGCACCCGCAACGGCACGATTGTTCACTGGCCAACTGGCATTCAAGCTAAAGGGGAAATTCGTTCCCAGTTCCACCATGTGATTGATATTGCCAAAACCGTTCTAGAAGTAACCAATTTACCAGAACCCACCTTTGTGAATGGCGTACAACAAAAGCCGCTAGAAGGGGTAAGCATGGCTTACTCTTTCAATGAGGCTACTGCCCCAGATCGCCACCAGACGCAATATTTCGAGATGTTTGGCAATCGGGGCATCTATCATCAAGGATGGACAGCCGTGACGAAACACCGTACTCCCTGGGTAATCGGCATGATGCAACTCCCGGCTTTTGATGATGATCGCTGGGAACTATACGATACGACCAAAGACTGGAGTCAAGCGAGGGATCTAGCCAAGGAATATCCCGATCAACTCAAGGAATTACAGCGACTGTGGTTAATCGAAGCGGTGAAATATAATGTGATTCCCCTGGATGACCGCTCTGCCGAACGATCTAACCCCACGCTTGCGGGTCGTCCACAATTGGTGAAAGGAAAGCGTCAACTGCTGTTTGGTGGCATGGGACGATTAACGGAAAACTCAATTGTTGACTACAAAAATAACTCTTTTGCTGTCACGGCTGAGTTAATTCTCCCTCAATCAAAAGCGGAAGGTGTAATTGTTGCCGTTGGTGGCATTATTGGCGGTTGGAGTCTTTATGCCAAGCAGGGCAAGCTGAAATACTGCTACAACTTCTTCGGTTTAAATCATTACTATGTTGAAGGGGCAGATATACTTCCTTCTGGGAAACATCAAGTTCGCGTGGAATTCGCCTACGATGGGGGTGGTTTAGGGAAAGGTGGAGATGTCGCTCTGTTTTTAGACGGTCAAAAAATTGGAGCAGGACGAGTAGAACAGACCGAACCCTTCGTTTTCTCGGCGGACGAAACCCTAGATATCGGCTTTGAGTCAGGTTCTCCAGTCACCAAGGACTACAGCGCCAATAAGTTCAATGGTGAGGTGAATTGGGTGGAAATTGATGTAGGTAAAGATGCCCAGGATGCTGATAACTTTATCTCACTAGAAGAACGACTGCGAATTGCGATCGCACTGCAATAGATTC